>SBGI01000179.1 GCA_006227015.1 Gammaproteobacteria bacterium | reverse complement strand
ACCCCTTCTTTGTCAGACTTCTGCCACTTGGTGGACATATCCAGCAAATTGACGAAGAAGTCATTGCTCAGGGTTCCAGGTTTGTCCGTGAATACACCCTGCTTGCTGCCACCAGCATTGGCATCCAGCGCGCGCATACCACCAACCAGTACGGTCATTTCCGGCACGGTCAGGTTCAGCAGGTCAGCCTTGTCGACCAGCATTTCTGCAGGCGACAGACGGCTGTTCATGCCGTAGTAGTTGCGGAAACCGTCAGCGGCGGGTTCCAGGTAGGCAAAGGACGCCACATCGGTCTGCTCCTGTGAAGCATCAGTACGACCGGGGTGGAAGGGTACGGTGATTTTTTGACCTGCATCCTTGGCGGCTTTTTCAACGCCGGCAGCACCGCCCAGCACGATTAGGTCAGCCAGCGAGATTTTCTTGCCGCCCGTTTGGGCACCATTGAAATCCTTCTGGATGGCCATCAACTTACCTATTACTTTTACCAGCTCATCGTGGTCGTTCACTGCCCAGTTGCTCTGGGGCGCGAGACGAATCCGCGCACCATTGGCACCACCGCGCATGTCACTGCCACGGAATGTTGAAGCAGAGGCCCAGGCAGTTCTGACCAGCTCAGGCACGGTCAGGCCGGAATCCAGAAGCTTCTCCTTGAGGCTGGCAACATCCTTTTCATCTACCAGTTTGTGATCCACAGCCGGTACCGGGTCCTGCCAGATCATCTGCTCTTTGGGCACTTCGCCACCTACGTAGCGGGCGCTGGGACCCATATCCCGGTGGGTCAGCTTGAACCAGGCACGGGCGAAGGCATCATTGAATGCGTCAGGGTCCTTGGCAAAGCGCTCGGAGATCTTGCGGTAGGCGGGATCTTCACGCAGTGACAGGTCTGTGGTCAGCATCACAATGGGGTTGCGCTTGCCCTTGATGTGGGCGTCCGGGGCCAGCTCGTGCAGGGACTTATCTTTGGGCACCCACTGCACTGCACCGGCCGGGCTTTCGGTCATCTCCCACTCAAAGTTCAGCAGGTTCTGCAGAAAGGCCGTAGTCCACTGGGTCGGCGTAGGCGTCCAGGCACCTTCCAGGCCGCTAGTAATGGTGTCTTCAGCATTGCCCTTACCGCATTTGTTAGTCCAGCCCAGGCCCTGCTCTTCCAGGGTCGCAGCGGCCGGATCAGGGCCGACACACTTACCAGGGCCCCGGGCACCGTGGGTTTTACCCAGGGTGTGACCGCCGGCGATCAGGGCAACGGTTTCCTCGTCGTTCATACCCATACGGCCAAAGGTGTCACGGATGTCGGCAGCAGCAGCAAGAGGATCACCGGTGTGCCCGGTGGGGCCTTCCGGGTTCACGTAGATCAGACCCATTTGCACAGCAGCCAGCGGATTTTCGAGATTACGTTTGCCACTGTAGCGCTTGCTGTCGTCCAGCCACTTGGTTTCCGGACCCCAGTACACCAGGTCGGCTTCCCAATCGTCGGCACGGCCACCGGCAAAGCCGAATGTTTTAAAGCCAGCTTTTTCCAGTGCTACGTTGCCGGCCAGTACCATAAGGTCAGCCCAGGAAACGTCGCGGCCATACTTTTGCTTCACCGGCCACAACAGGCGGCGGGCCTTATCCAGGTTCGCATTGTCCGGCCAACTATTCAGCGGCTCAAAGCGTTGCTGACCACCGTCAGCACCGCCACGTCCATCTTGCGCGCGGTAGGTACCAGCACTGTGCCAAGCCATACGAATGAACAGGCCGGCGTAGGTGCCCCAGTCAGCAGGCCACCAAGCCTGGGAGGTGGTCATCTCCTTGGCGATATCAGTCTTTAGCGCTTCCAGATCAACTTTCTCAAAGGCCTTGGCATAGTCAAAATCGGCACCCAACGGGTTTGAACGAGCATCGTGCCCACGCAACGCGCCAAGGTCCAGCCGGTCTGGCCACCAGAATTCATTGGACATAGTGTCAGCATGCATAGCTTCTGCATGCACGGTTGTCGCCAGTGGCGACATGATGACGGCCAAAGCCGCCAGTATTGGTATGGTTATAGTTTTCATTGAATTGTTTCCCCTCGGTTCACGATCTATCCGGGGTAGAAATATAGTTGCCAAATGGCCATTGCGACATTTTGTTAGCGCTATGGGGTGAATAGAATTTCTTAATCAGGAAACGGAATGCCCGTCACAAGCGGCGAAAAGAAACAACTAAAAAACTGTGGAAACATGTTAATTTTCATTACATGTTAATAATTTTTGCACTCCCTGCCATATTTCTTTCACCAGTTACTAACCAACTCATCAAACTTCTTTTAACTGCCCAAAAAGATACATTTTTTTACAAAAAAAAGCGATAAATGATTGAAACAAATTCCCCTAAAAATGTATTTTTACGCCTCAATTTTTTAACTTTTGAAAAACAATAAAACCATTAACATACGATTGTTATTTGCTTGCAACTAAATACAATAAAAGGGAAAACTTATTATGAAACAGGTAGTTTTTGCACTCATGTCACTCACCCTTCTGCTCGGCACTGTCCATGCGGGAGAGAATGCCAGCAACGCCACATGTGAAGATTTTGGACCACAAACCCCCCGCGATATTGACCAGAAAATGGGTGAAAACCCGGTGCAATTTTCTCTGGCTCAACCAGCTTCTGAAATGAATTTGTGTAACATTCACTTCCACGAAGGCGCCGAACACAAGGCCAAGGCTTTCTCCATTTATAAGGGAGAGGGTGATCACGGCTACGGCGGCGGATACCAGTGCGGTATCAGCAAAGAACTTACCGAAGCAGAACTGGCTCCCACCAAGGAATCGATCTGTAAAGGCGAGCACGGTGAGCTGAAACCAGGTGATACCATCGAGGTGCACTGGGTACACACATCCTGTGATGTCGAACCTGGCCCAACACTGGGTTCATGTCTATCCAAAGCTTGTGGCAACCCGGAACTGCGCGTTGAAACCCAGGTCTTCACCCTGGTGAATGACTCCAACGCCCTCAACTTTAACGACCTGAAACAAGCCAGTGACCTGCCAAAAGACACTGGCACACCGGTTGAATTCCTGGGTTCTACCACTGGCCCGAGCTACACCGAAGCGGTGTGTTCGCCCTACCAGGTCACCTGGAGTGTCCGGCCTCAGTGCGCCAAGCTGGATATCAACTCGGTTGGCGAGTGGTGTAAGGGTAATACCTTTGACGAAGATCACGCCCACGGCGTTCGCAAGCTGGTGACCAATCCGAAGTTGCTGTCGGATATCGAATAACACACCTGCTACGCAATTTCGCCGCTACACATGCTGCGACGCGGGAAGCCGGGCTCAATAGCCCGGCTTCTTTCGTTGTGCTGACAGCTTCTGACAATTCCCACTTTCCGCTACAATCCCCAACTTGCTTATAGCCCGGAGTTATCCGGCACAACTCAGACAAATCGAAATCAGGCAAGTTACCCAATGGCTCAATACGTTTACACCATGAACCGGGTGGGGAAAATCGTTCCACCCAAACGCCAAATCCTCAAGGATATCTCCCTGTCGTTCTTCCCCGGTGCCAAGATTGGTGTACTGGGCCTGAACGGCGCCGGGAAATCCACGCTATTGAAAATCATGGCAGGGATCGATACGGATATTCAGGGTGAAGCCCGCCCTATGCCCGACATCAAGGTCGGCTACCTGCCCCAGGAGCCCCAGCTCGATCCCGACAAGGACGTGCGCGGTAATGTCGAGGACGGTGTGCGCGAAGCCGTGGATGCCCTCAAGGGGCTGGATGAGGTCTATGCTGCCTATGCCGAACCGGATGCGGATTTCGACAAGCTGGCAAAACGTCAGGGCGAACTGGAAAACATTATTGAATCCTGGGATGCCCACAACCTGAACCATACGCTGGAAGTGGCTGCCGACGCCCTGCGCCTGCCGCCCTGGGACGCCGACGTCAGCAAACTCTCCGGTGGTGAGAAACGCCGGGTAGCCCTGTGCCGCCTGCTGCTGTCCAAACCTGACATGCTGTTGCTGGATGAACCCACTAACCACCTGGATGCGGAGTCGGTATTCTGGCTGGAAAAATTCCTCGAAGAATTTCCCGGCACTGTGGTTGCCGTTACCCACGACCGCTATTTCCTGGATAACGTGGCCGGCTGGATTCTGGAGCTGGACCGTGGACACGGCATTCCCTACGAGGGCAACTACACCACCTGGCTGGAAGCCAAGGAACAGCGACTGGAAGTGGAACAGAAACAGGAGGATGCCCGCCAGCGCACCATCAAGCACGAACTGGAATGGGTGCGTCAGAATCCGAAGGGACGTCACGCCAAGAACAAGGCGCGTCTGGCCCGTTTTGACGAAATGAACTCCCAGGAATTCCAGACCCGCAACGAGACCAACGAAATCTATATTCCGCCGGGCCCACGTCTTGGCGACAAAGTCATCGAACTTGACGGCGTGTGCAAAAGTTTTGGCGACGAACTGCTGATCGACAACCTGTCCCTGAGCATCCCGAAAGGCGCTGTCGTCGGGATTGTCGGCGGCAACGGTGCCGGTAAATCCACCCTATTGCGGATGATTGCAGGCACCGAACAACCGGACAGTGGCAGCATTAGTCTCGGCGAGACTGTGGAAGTCGCCTTTGTAGAGCAAAGCCGTGAAAACCTCGACGACAAGAAAACCGTCTGGGAAGCTGTTTCGGAAGGTCAGGACATTCTGCATATCGGCAACTACCAGGTGCCTTCCCGCGCCTATGTCGGTCGCTTCAACTTCAAGGGCAGCGACCAGCAAAAACGTGTTGGCGAATTATCCGGTGGTGAACGCGGACGCCTGCATCTGGCCAATACCCTGAAGCAGGGCGCCAACGTGCTGCTGCTCGATGAGCCCTCCAACGATCTGGACGTGGAAACTCTGCGAGCCCTGGAAGAAGCGATCCAGAATTTCCCCGGCTGTGTGCTGGTCATCTCCCACGATCGCTGGTTCCTGGACCGCATTGCCACCCATATTCTCGCTTACGAAGGCAACAGTGAAGTGGTGTTTTTTGAGGGTGATTACACCGAATACCA
>SBGI01000097.1 GCA_006227015.1 Gammaproteobacteria bacterium | reverse complement strand
AGGTTTAAACAATGACTCAACCAACACCGGAACAGAGCGCAGTGGGTTCGACAGAAGACAAGCAACAGAAGTATCAGGAGCTGCTGGACAGCTTCATGAATGACGAGAAGAACAAGGCTCTCGAAAAGTACCCGGAGTTGCGTCCCGCCTATAAGGCCCAGGAGGTCTACGAGATCTATTTTCTGAAGGGTGCCAGGGATGAGGTGGGTCTGGTCGAATTGAAGAGGAAGGTTGCCGAAAGAATTATCGGCGATCTGGTTTATGGCAAGGATTCAGTCAGGCCAAAATAGGTATAGGCGGGCTGGTTCCGTTTGATCCCACATTAAAAGCTGGATCGGCGACGGATTATGGTATGAACGCCTGGCCGATTTCATCCTTGTAGAGTCAAATCATCAGAGCGTCTGGCGCCGGTAATTGGCTGGCGTTACACCGTATCTGGCTCGGAACGCACGGGTCAGGTGTGGCTGGTCGGAAAAGCCGCACTGGGTTGCGATGCATTTCAGTGGCATGTCGCTGTTACGTATCAGCTGACTTGCCCGCTGAAGCCTGCAGTCTTGAACGAAAGAGTAGGCTGATTGATCAATTGTGCGCTTTAGGTAGCGATTGAAAGTCCACACACCCATGTTAAACAGGTTTGCAAGCTGTTCCAGTGTGAGGGATTCATCTAAATGCGCCTCCACATACTCCCGAAGCAATTTCATATCCGCTCGCGTGAGCATCCCCGGGCAATTGCGTTGTTTGAAGTTACAGGTGGCGTAGTTTCGAAGCAGATGAACGGCCAGTTGTACTGACAGGGCTTCTACATAGATAGAGGACCCGTGCCCTCCTTTAGAGGCTTCCTGAGTAATTTGGCCGGCAATATGCCTTACAACATCGTCTTGCCCCCGTAACACGTCGTGCAGGGCTATCTCCCCGACTTCTCGACCCTCAATTTCAGAAGCGAGCTTGCGCATCATTTCGTCTTTCAGATAGATATGCGATACGACGATATTTTCTTGCCAGTTCCAATGGCTGTCTTCGCCAAAGGTCTGTAACGTGAAGTCGCCGGGTGCGCAGTGGGTGCGGGTCAACCGACTGCCAAATTTTCGCTCCATGGGCGTCTGGCCTTGAAGGTATTGGACTAACAGAAATCTGTCCATTCCCGGGATCGGAACGCTTTGACCTTGGAACTCATAGGTGATCTGTCCAATGTCGCTCCATCCCGGACCACTACCTTTTGATAGTGCTCTTCCGGGAACCCACTTTGGGAGTTCTTCAGGTGTGATGAGGTTCTGAGCGATTTTAGGCTTGTTCATTATCATTCTGTCGGTTGCCGGGTTTTCTGACTCCCCCCTCCTTGGCCCCATTACGTGGGGTGTCGAAGCTAACTTTTATGTACGGTTGATTACTACATATTGGTGGCAGAGGTCAAGCTTCTCAATGGGCCAGACGGTCCGCATCCATCCCTTGATCCTGCCAATACTGTTCAAGCAATAGCCCGCTTCGTTCAATACAACAAAACCTGTAATTGTCATCTTTACCCAACTACGTACCGGGTGCTGTATTCCGATAACAAGAGCAACGGACTCGTTTGCTAAGAGATACCCGGAAAAACGTCAAAGACAGAGGCAGGGGGATTTATGCTCGAAAAAACGCAAGGCATTAATGCTGAAATTGGCCAAAAGTATACAAAGCTCGATGCGCTTGTCATCGGTGCTGGTATTGCCGGCATGTATCAACTTTACCAGCTCCGCCAGATGGGTCTGGATGTCATGTGTGTCGATACCGCCCCCGACGTGGGAGGGACCTGGTATTGGAACCGGTATCCGGGCGCCCGGCTGGATTCAGATGGACCTCTTTACCAGTATATTTTCTCGGAAGAACTCTACAAAGACTGGAGCTGGAGCGAACGTTTTCCTGGGCAGGGCGAAATAGAGCAATGGACGCATTATGTGGTGGATAAACTTGATCTCCGTAAGGACATGCAGTTCGATACTACCGTCGAGAGAGCAGTCTTTGATGATCTCTCAAAGCGTTGGGTAGTCCTGACCACTGATGGGGAAATCTTCGATACCCTCTATCTCATCACCTGTTGTGGCATGTTGTCAGCCCCCATGACCAATGTCTTTCCCGGTCAGGAAAGCTTCAAGGGAAACATTTTCCATACGGCTCGCTGGCCTCAGGACGGTGTTGAGTTGGAAGGGAAGCGAGTGGGCGTGATTGGTATCGGCGCCACGGGGATTCAGGTGATCCAGACCATCGCTGACAAGGTGAAAGAGCTCAAGGTCTTTGTCAGAACCCCGCAATATATTCTTCCCATGAAGAATCCAAAATATGATGAGGGTGATGTCGCCGCTTATAAATCCCGGTTTGATGAAATTCAAAAAATAATCCCTCATACGTTTGCCGGGGTTGATTACGATTTGCCGTTCAGGTGGCATGAATATACTCCGGAACAGAGGGCTCAATTACTCGAAGAGATATATCAGGACGGGTCGCTAAAAATGTGGCTTGGCTCCTTCGCCGAGATGTATTTCGATAAGGATGTCAGCGAGGAAGTATCAGAATTTATCCGTGGAAAAATGCGTGAGCGTCTCAAAGATCCAAAACTGATCGAGATGCTAGTCCCCAGCGATTATGGTTTCGGGATTCGCCGTGTCCCCCTGGAAACAAACTACTTGGAAACTTACCACCGTCCGAATGTCGAGGCCGTGAGTGTCAAGGACAATCCAATTGTCGAGGTGGTGCCGGAAGGTATAAAGCTGGCGGATGGAACTGTTCACGAGCTGGATATCATTGTTATGGCCACCGGCTTTGATGCCGGTTCGGGAGCGCTTACCAGAATGGATATTCGGGGGCGAGATGGCCGCAGTCTTAGTAATGAATGGAGTCGAGATATCCGCACCACAATGGGATTGATGATTCACGGATATCCCAACTTATTCACCACGGCCGTTCCCCTCGCGCCATCAGCGGCCCTTTGTAATATGACCACCTGTCTGCAGCAACAAACAGAATGGATCACAGATTGTATCCGCTATTTGGAAAACAACGGCCTGGTCTATATAGAGCCGGATGAAGAAACAGAAGAGGCCTGGATCGAGCATCATGACAAAACGGCTGACGCCAACCTGATTTCCAAAACCGAGTCCTGGTATCTGGGGGCAAATGTTCCGGGCAAACCAAGACGAGTCCTGTCCTATACCGGTGGTGTTGGCACTTATCGGAATAAGTGCAGCGAGGTCGCAGAAGCGGGATACCCAGGGTTTACCAAGCTTTAAAGACAGGTTGCCTGGCGAGAGAAAACACATTCGGGAGGATTGTTCCCGAGGCCAATAGGTCAGTTGTGGAACTCGTCTGAACAACTGGTTCGAGAAACCTGATCCAGAAGCAATACATAAAAGACAGGAAAAACCTGTTTGTAGGGAGGAAGGAATGAAAAATCAATTCAATGCTGACGCCATTCTCAAGGGCACCACTGAATCTTCTGTGCGTGTGCCAGGGGTTGTCGCAATGGTCACTGACAGGCAGCAGAATATTTATGAAGGTGCTGCCGGAAAACGCAGTATTGATAATGATGCCGACATGACTCTGGATACAGTTTTCGGACATTTTTCGACGACTAAAGCCTTTACTGCCACTGCGGCCTTACAGTTGTTCGAAGAAGGTCGGCTCGACCTGGATGCCCCTGCAGAGCAATACGTTCCGGATATTGGAAAATTAGCTGTTATTGAAGGCTTTGATGTGAAGGGTGATCCTATCTATCGCCCACCAAAAAGACAGATAACAACACGGATGTTACTTCTCCATCAAGCAGGGTTCGGTTACGAGTTCTTTAGTGAGGTCTATAACAGGCTGGTCGCTGAAAAAGGGCAGCAGAGTGTGATAAGTGGAACCAAGGCCTCATTAATGGTGCCCCTATTATTTGATCCTGGCGAGGAGTGGAATTACGGAATTAATCTGGACTGGTGTGGCCAGGTGATCGAGAGCATCACGGGAAAACGCCTCGGGGAGGTGTTCAAAACGCGTCTTTTTGAACCTCTTGGTATTCAGAGTATGACATTTGAACTCAACGATAACTTACGCCAGAAGCTAGCTGTCATGCATATGCGTGATCCTGATGGATCACTGAATCCGACAGATTTCGAACTGCCAGATCACCCTGAAGTGCATATGGGGGGGCACGGTCTGTACGGTACTGTTGGTGACTATATGCGCTTTATACGGATGTGGCTGAATGATGGTATGGGTGAAAATGGTCGTGTTCTAAAGGCTGAGACCGTAACGATGGCGGCCCAAAATCAGCTGGGGGATATGAAAATAACGCCGCTGATCAGTTCAGATCCGACACTGAGCAATGATGCTGAGTTCTTTTCTGGTCAACCAAAGTCCTGGTCTTTTAACTTTATGGTCAATGATGAGGTTGCACCCACAGGGCGACCGGCTGGTGCCTTAGGCTGGGCTGGGTTGGCCAATCTTTTTTATTGGATTGATCGTGAAAATGGTTATGGGGGATTTTGGGCAACGCAAATCCTTCCCTTTGGAGATCCCGTTTCGTTTCCAGGATATATCAAGTTCGAAACAGCCTTTCACGATTGGCTAAAAACAGTGAATAGCTAGGATATGGATTTTTACTTCGTTACCTAAAATCCCAGGCAAATCACCAAGGTCTGCCAGGGATTTCTTTTCCTGCCTTATAGTTCCCAGCAGTAATTATGAAGATCACGAGGTGCTAACTCATTGAAGCAGGTCGTCAATTACTTTGTGGTAATGTAGGTTGCCGTGTACTTCTGGCCAACATAGAAGAATTACTAACCAATCTGGGCAATATGCGATCAAGGGGGTACTCGCTCAGGAGGTTGGACTCTCCTGAGCGTCGTTGAATAGGCTGAATGGCGCTAGCCTTTCTTCATCGGGCAGGTGCTGAGCCCCAGCAGGCTATACAGGGGACAGCTGCTGATCAGCCCGGTCACCAGCGGCACCACGCCGATCCAGCCCCAGGGAGTTTGTGGTCCCACAAAGACCAGTGCGATCAGAACCAGTCCAACCACGATGCGAATTACCCGATCCACGGTGCCGACGTTAGCTTTCATAGTGTCATCCTCTACATT
>SBGI01000237.1 GCA_006227015.1 Gammaproteobacteria bacterium | reverse complement strand
GTAGATTGCAACAGTTGCTACGCCAGTTGTGAACAGATTTTCCGCCCCGACCTGCGCGGCAAGCCGGTGGTGGTACTGAGCAACAACGACGGCTGCGTGATCGCCCGCTCGAAAGAGGCCAAGGCTCTCGGCATTCCCGACCTGCATGCCTATTTCAAGATTCGCCACCTGCTGGAACGCCGCCGGGTAGCCGTATTCTCCGGTAACTTCCGACTCTACGGCGATATTTCCCGCCGCGTGATGGACTGCCTGCGCCACTTCAGTCCAGATATCGAGATTTACAGTATTGATGAAATGTTTCTGTCGTTGGATGGCATCTGCCAACCGCTGCAGGATTACGGCCAGGCCATTAAGCAGAATGTCTGGCAACAGGTGCGCATGCCGGTGAGTGTTGGTATTGCCCCCAGCAAGACTCTGGCAAAACTAGCCAATTATGCCGCCAAGAACATTATCAGCTGTGGCGGTGTCTGCCTGCTCGACGCTCCCCACAAATGGCAGTGGCTGCTGCGACGGGTACCGGCCACCAAAGTATGGGGCATCGGTCGCCGACTGGGGGCACGGTTGGCAGACATGGGCATCCACAGTGCCTGGGAACTGGCCAGCAGCGACCCTAAAACCATCCGCCGCCGCTTCAATGTCTGTGTAGAACGCACGCTGGAAGAACTGAATGGCAGCCCCTGTCTGTCACTGGAGGAGGTGACCCCGGACAAACAGCAGATTTACTGCACCCGTTCTTTCGGAGACAAACCCACCGAGCTGGCACCCCTGTTGCGGGCAGTCGCCCTCTACGCCAGCCGGGCGGCGGAAAAACTGCGCGCCCAGCAACATCTGGCGCTGACCCTGCACGTGTTTATTCACACCTCGCCCCACCAGCCCAACTACTACAGCAACAGCACCGTGCTACAACTACCCTATGCCACTGATGACAGTCGGGTGATCGCCGCCTGTGCCCAACAGGGAGTACGGGGTATTTTCCGGCCAGGACACGCCTACCTGAAAGCCGGTGTGGGACTGATTGAACTCTTGCCACGACGCTATCAGCAGGGGGATATTTTCGAGACTGGGCAGAGCCCGCGCGCGGATGCGCTGATGCAAACCCTGGATGGCATCAATCGCCGCTATGGCCGGGGCACTGCCGTCCTTGCCAGCGAGGGCAAAAAGCGCGGCTGGCCGATGCGCCAGCAGTACTGCTCACCGGCCTACACCACCCGCTGGGAGGATATCCCCGCCATCAGAACCTGAATCAGGCTACCTGCTGGCGGTGCAGTCGGGGTGGTGCGATATCGGACTCGGACCAGAGCTGTTGGCTCAGCACCTCAACAGGCTCGCTACAACCTTCGCTGATCCAGCGCGCCAGGGCACCTGCCACATCCGGGTAACGGGGTCGGGCGGCGCTCGGCTCGCAGTCAAACCAAAATTCCAGTGCGCGGCGGTCGATGCGCTCCTCAACAGAGGCATAGCCCAATGCTTCCAGTGCCGCGGCATTGGACAGTTGTTCCAGTTGTCCGCTCAGTGGTTTGGCCATAATGCGCTTGCCCAGTTGTAACGCTTCGCTGATCAGTTCAAATCCGGCATTGCAGATGACCCAGTCACTGTCGGCCAGGTCGCGCCGGAAACCGCCGCGGCTCAGGGGGCGGGTGTGCAGATTGTCATCATCCCGCCATTCGTGCACCGGAGCATAGATATGAAATTGGAATCCAGGGAACTGCCTGAACAACCCCAGCAGCGGCGCCTGGTCTTCAAAAGGCAGGTACACCAGTACGCGGTTTTCCCGGTCACTGCCCGCCACCGCATCGTGATCGATATCGACAATCGGCGGCAGAATCGGCTGCTCAAAGTGATGCCAGTGCAACCCCACCGCCGTGGTCACCGGGGCAAACTGCTGCAGGATGGCGCGGGTAACGGGGTTGCCTCCCCGCTCGGGGACATCGTGACAAAAGGCATACTGATGGCCGATGCCGATACAGGGCAATTGCTGGCGCTGGGCAGCCCGGGCGGTGATCGGTTCGTAATCGCTGATCACCAGATCATAACCACTGAGATCAAGAGCGCGGATATCACGGCGCAATCCCAGAAGGTCCATTTTGCGGAGGGTCGTCAACGGCTGCACCCGCCCGGCCCGGGAGTGGAAGGTCAGGCCAGTCCGGCAGTGAAAATCACCGAAGGACTCCATATCGAAATAGTTTTCCCGGGGACGCCCGGAAAACAGCCATTCGACTTCTATTCCGGGATACGCTGACAGTGCTCTCGCCATGGCGCGGGCACGGGATAAATGTCCATTGCCGGTCCCCTGAACTCCATAAAAAATTTTCAATGTTGTTTCCCTTATACGGTTACCAGTTGCACCGCCCACCAGCCGATACCACTGCCGAGCATAGCGCCGGCCACGGTATCCAGCGGAAAGTGAACGCCCAGGACCACACGGGATAACGCCACCAGTGATGCCCAGCCATACAGGTAGGCGGCAATGCCCATAGGCAACAGCAACACCAGCACGGTGGCCATCAGGAACGCGCCGGAGGTGTGGCCCGAGGGAAAACTGAATTCATCGGAGGCCGTAATCACGCTCTGGAAGCCGGGGATGGATTTTGGGGGACGGCGACGTTTGAAACTATTTTTCAGCACGTAGTAGCTGAGCCGTTCGATGGCGAAACCGGTAACCAGTGCCACCAGCACCGGCCATGCCAGCGATGGCAGAGTCAGCATCAGCAGCAATGGCACCAGCAGGTAGGGCCAGCCATCGGCGCTGTGGGAGACAATCCGGGCCAGCCGACAAAGGCTGCGACGGGTATTCCAACGGACAATATGTGAAAACGTCGCAACGTCCAGGGAGTGTAGGGTCTGTAATGCTTTTAATGTGCTCATAGCTGGCACAGTAGCGTTGCTCTGTGACAGCCCCGTGTACAAAATATGACCATTCTGTGACTTTTTCGCCCGACAACTTTATGGTAGCCAGACTGTCAAACCCAGTAAGAAACAGGCGCCGATGTCGCCGGGATATGCAATGAAGAAGGTATTGTTAGCACTGCTGATAGCGGCAGCCGTCACGGCACAGGGACAAACCATTTATAAATCCATTGATGCCAATGGCAATATCGTCTACAGCGATACCCCGATGGAAGACACTTTATTACTGGAAACCCTGTCGCTGGATCCAGAAATCCGCGACGACAGCCCCCAGGAACAGTCGCAGGCTCGCATTGACCAGATGGCGGTAACCACCGAGCGCCTTAAGAGCGACCGGGAAGACCGGGAGCGGCTGCGTCGGGAAGAGGAAGAACAGCTGCGCGCAAGACAGCGGGCGGCCACGCCCCCGCAGATCTACCGGGAGGAGTATTACCACGACTATTATCCCTACAGAAGCTACTACCCTTATACAGATCGCTACCCCTACAGACACCAGCGACCAAGACGTCCACACTACCCTCCTGAAATGGAGAGTGGCCGCCACCTGAACAATGACGCCATCCTGATTCCCCGTTCAAAATTACTGACACCCGGCACCGGTCGGTGAGACAATCCGCTCTTCACGGGGTGCCGTTACCCCCTTTGCCGGACAGACCATGACGACCACTCAGATCCCGCTATTTCCCCTGCTACAACCCCTGTTTCCGGGCACACGCCTCAATTTGCAGATATTTGAGCAGCGCTACCTGCGCATGATTACTGAATGTATGAAAGCAGAAAGCACCTTCGGTGTGGTGCCCATTCTCGAGGGCGGAGAAGTCGGTGCCACCCCCAGAGTCCACCCCTGGGGTGTTACCGCCAGCATCATCGACTGGAACCAGCTGGACAATGGTTTGCTGGGTATCGCCATTGAAGGCGGGCAGCGTTTCCACCTGCTCAACAGCCGCATAGAAAGCGATGGGCTGGTGGTTGGCAAGGTTGAATTCTGTCCCGATGAAGTCAGCATGCCACTGGAAGAAGACAGTGAAGACCTGCAGGAGCTGCTCACCGATCTGGCAAAAGAGTTTTATCCGGCAGATGCCCAATGGCAACCACCAGAGGACAGCAATGCCCTTGGCTGGCAGCTGGCACAATTGCTGCCCGTGGAGCCAGTCCTGCCTATGAGCCTGCTGGAAGTTGACGACCCCATGCTGCGCCTGGAGCGCATCCGCGATTGGCTGGACACCATCATCCAGAGCCAGCCAAGCTGATTTAGCCGACTGCTTTCAGCGCTGCCACCAATCCTGGAAGCACCTCATCACAGGGCACATCCAGTTTAAATGACAGCATGTCATCTGCGCGGGTTGCCCCCTGATTAATGGCTGCCATCGGTTTGCCCTGCACTTCTGCCCAGCGACAGAAACGAAAGCCGGAATAGATCATCAGTGAGGACCCTACCACCAACAGGGCATCTGCCTGATCCATGGCGGCAGCCGCTTTGGCCACCCTTTCTGATGGCACACTGCCACCGAAAAAAACTGCGTTCGGTTTTAATATTCCACCACAATGATCACAATCACAGACCAGCAGTCGACTGAAATCCAGATCGTCCACATTGGCATCGCCATCCGGGCCAATGCTTCCTGCCTGTTCTGCGAAACCCGGGTTGTGTTGCTCCAGCCATTGCTGAATCTGTTCCCGATGAGACTCGGCACCACAAGCCTGGCAACTGACCCGGTCAATTCGACCGTGCAGGTCAATCACCTCACGACTTCCCGCGCGCTGGTGCAAACCGTCCACATTCTGTGTCACCAACGACTGTACATAGCCGAGGTTCTCCAGCTCTGCCAGGGCATAGTGGGATGCACTGGGTCGGGCATCGCGCATAAAACGCCAACCCACCATGTTGCGTGCCCAGAAGCGCTGCCGGGTCAGCGGATCGGCCAGAAAATCGGCATGCTGCACGGGGGGCTTACGCTGCCACTGACCGCTGCGATCACGATAGGTGGGCACCCCCGCTGAGGCACTAATCCCCGCCCCGGTCAGCACCAGCAAACGCGGGTGAGCGAGAACAAAGTCCATCAATTGCCGATGTGCTTGATCATTATCCATGACGGGAGATTGTGCACCCGGGGGGCCGGAGCGGCAATGGCCACACAACGGCACTCAACCAGCTTCGGCACCATGAAAAATTGTCTATAAATAATCAGGACTTATC
>SBGI01000076.1 GCA_006227015.1 Gammaproteobacteria bacterium | reverse complement strand
CGCCAACGGCACTATCAAGATTTATTCGGAAGAGGGGTTCGGCACCACGGTTTCGATCTCTATCCCATCCGTTGAAGTAAATGCCGGGAAGATCAAACCCATGTGGTCCAGTGACGACTTTTCTGGCTCCGGTCGTATCTTGCTGGTTGAAGATGAACAAGCGTTGCTGCTGGCGTGTGCGACCTGGCTGCGAAGCCTGGGCTATGAAGTGACAACTGCTGAGAATGGCGAGCAGGCACTCTCTCTGTTCAGGGAAGCCGGTGCCCACTTCGATCTGCTGTTGACGGACGTGGTCATGCCAGGTGAGGTGGATGGTATTCAGCTGGCGGAAGAGGCCAAAAAGCACGATCCGAAAATCAAGGTGGTTTACATGAGTGGTTTCACTGGCCTGGTAGCCTCTGAAACCCTGTTTGCCAGGGATAACCTGTTGACTAAACCGTTTAGAAAGCGGGATCTGGGCAGGATCATAAAGGCCAATATCCACACCTCACCAAGCAATTTCAAAGGAGTTGAAGCAGATGTACAGCAAGATACTAAAGTCAGCACCTAAGGTTCTGGTAATCGATGACGATGGTGATTTTGCCAATATTGTCTGTGCAATAGCCCGTTACCAGGGGTTTGATGCCGTCGCAGTAAGACCTGACAAATATCTAGGGCGAGCTATAGTAAACAGTGATTTGCTCGTGCTTGATCTGGCCATGCCGGGCATGAATGGTGTGGATGTTCTGCGCGAGGTTGCAGACGAAAAAATTGCCACAAAAGTGGTGTTGTTGAGCGGTGTCAGGCTGGATTTATTAGAGCAGTGTAAAAATGACGCACTTGAGTGGGGAGTGCAGGTGGTGCAAGCCCTGTCCAAACCGGTACGGGTTGCCGAATTGAAAGATTGCTTTAGAACATTACTGTCAGATAGGTAAATTAACAGGATGAACTCGTCACGCATGTTACAAACAACCGGTCCAACCATTGCCATTGTCGACGATGAACCACAGGTTGCAGAAACCATGGCTGAGGCAGCTTCGCTATTGGGATATCGTGCGACGACCATTGGGTCGGGGGAAGATCTCTTTGCACAAAACCTGATGTCTTACGATCTGATCATTCTCGACTTGAATATGCCAAAGTTTGATGGCATCCAGTGTCTTCGACAATTGGCGGAAGCCGGGTCCAGGTCACGTATTATCCTTGCCAGCGGCTATGACACACGCTTGCTGGAGACCGCCATCAACTTCGGTGAAGGGTTAGGGCTGGTGATGGCAGGGTCTATCGAAAAGCCCTTCAGAATCTCTGAGCTGCGCAAGATTCTCGCGAAGGAAAAGCCCCAGAAAGCTATGTATGTGGCGAAGGAGTACCCGGTTTCATTGGATGATGTACTGCGGGCAATGGATGAGGGCGAGTTCGAAATGCATTACCAGCCACAGGTGCGGCTGGCTACAGGAGAACTGGCTGGGCTCGAGGCTCTGATTCGCTGGCCCCACCCCGAACTGGGGATGGTTCCCCCTAATGCCTTTCTGCCCATTGTGGATGAGAATAACCTGTCTCTGCCTTTATTCAGGTATGTGTCCGAGAGGGTTATGAACGGTTGCCGTATCATGAAACATTACCTGCCGGTGTGTTCCGAACTTTCCATTAATTTGCCTCCCTGTGCACTGACGGAGGCAGCTTTTCCTGAAGATATAGCTCGTCTTGCAGATGATATGGGATGCCCTGCGAACCGGATAAAGTTTGAATTGACGGAAACCTCAATTTCCGAAAATTTTTCCAACGCCTACGAAATCATTTCCCGTCTGAGGCTGAAAGGCTATGGCGTGTCCATGGATGATTTTGGTACCGGGTATTCATCGCTCTCACAATTCAGCAAGCTGCCCTTTACCCAGGTAAAAATTGATATGCAGTTTATCCAGACTGCAAAGACCTCTTCTGCTTCCAGGGTAATTGTTGAAAATACCATTGAGATGGCGAAAAAATTGAAAATCAATGTTGTTGCTGAAGGTGTGGAAGATTACGAGACCTATGACTGGCTCAGGGAAATCGGCTGCGACGAGGCGCAGGGGTGGTTTATTGCCAAGGCTATGCCCCCACGAGCCTTGTTAAGCTGGCTTTCTGAACTTGATAACAGGGGTGATCTAAAGCCACTTCAAAATGTCAGTAATCTGCGCCCTGGGCAGTAATTGACAGCTGTTATTGTAGGTATCAATTGTTCTGGATTTTCATAAACATGAATATCCGCCGGTGATACGTAAAGTGCCGAAGAAAAAATAATTAAGAGTTTATGAGTAACTCATTTAACCGAGGTTGCCAACTGCTTATCAGTTTGATGTTCAATGCGGTATATCTGGGGAATCAACAACTATCCAGATTGTTCGCGCTTTTACCAGTCGCGTGCATGTTTTTTATCGCGCAACTTTGTATGGCTGATCCATGGCGTATCCAGGATAAGGTTGATAGTCGCACACTCCAGCTAAGTGGTAAGAGTTTAACCCGCTATGAGTCACTAGATGGGCAATATCGCAGCGGGCATGGTGATAGCGATCAGGTGGTTGTGTTCAGGAACCAGCTTAAGGCCCAATTTGTTTTTGAAGGCTTTTCCCTGGTTGGTGAGTTTATGGACGCTCGTCAGGAAAGGGCTGATCATGGCTCGCCGATTTCCACTGCTATCGTCAATACTTCTGAGCTTATACAAACTTACGTAGGTTATACAGCCAGGAACATTTTTGATGAATCGGACGAATTGTCTTTTCAGTTAGGTCGGCAGACGATGGACCTGGGAAGTCGTAGGTTGATTGCCAGCACTCGTTTTCGCGCCACCGAGAACACGTTTACAGGTCTTAGGTCTGATTGGAAGTCAGAGAGCTTCAATGCGACTCTTTTTTACTTCCTGCCAGTAACCCGGTTGCCCTCTGATCCCGATTCTTTACTGGATAATGAACACCAGACAGATGTTGAGACGAGTAAGATCAGGTTCTTCGGGGGGACACTATCAACACCTTTATTGCTGAGTGGTTGGACAACCGAAGTTACTGCCCTGTAATTGATAGAAAAAGACAGTGCCTTGTTGCCGACATCAAATTTCAATATCTCTACAGCTGGGGGACGCATCTTCAATACGCCAAAGAGGGGTAGCTTTTATGGCGATGCCGAAGGTTACTACCAATGGGGTGCCTCACACAGTAGCGCATCCGACAGTGATGCAAAATCACTGGATCATAAGGCCTGGTACCTCCATCTGGGGTGGGGCTACAGCTTTGATGCGGGGATGAATCCTCGCCTCGAACTCTTGTTTGACTATGCGAGTGGCGACAGGAACCCGACCGATGGTGATAACAATCGCTTTCATTCTCTGTATGGGGTCACTGCCTTTGAATTTGGTCCGACTGGAATATATGGCGCATTCGGCAGAGAGAATCTCAAGTCGCCCGGTGTGAGGCTAACGCTTGCGCCAGCGAAGGCCATATCCATGGAGATGACGTTGAGACACATGTCCCTTGCCTCCAGCAAGGACGGATGGACGAAGGCAAAACTACGCGACCCCAGTGGTCATTCTGGCACAGATCTTGGCGACCAGTTTGAGGCCAAGGTTGTGTGGGATGTTTTTCCGGGAAATTTAAAACTGATGGTTGGTTTTACCAATCTCTTCGCCGGAGATTTCGCTAAAAATGTTTCTGGTGAAAAATTTGATACCCACTATGGGTTTCTGCAAACAGTGATAACTTTTTAGGTGGTCACATGTATTCACGGAGTAAGTTGGCAAATGCTTTTCAATGTCACATCAGGTTGAAAACAGACCGTGTCTTTTCCCGGCTTGCAGTGTTGTTGATGGCCGCTGTGCTGGTGGGGCTTTCGGTGGCTCACTCAGCCAGGGCGGCAGAATTTACTGTAGGTGTTGTACCTCAGTTTGAAGCGCAAAAGCTGCACAAAATATGGCAGCCGATACTCGATGAACTGTCCCTGAAAACAGGCCATACATTCAAGTTGCTGGGCAGTAAAACGATTCCAGAATTTGAGTCGTCGTTTCAAAAAGGTGAGTTCGATATTATTTATGCCAATCCATGGCACGCGGTGATTGCAAACCAGACGCAAGGGTATGTGCCCGTCATCAAGGATGGCAGCCAGCAACTAAAAGGTATTCTTGTTGTAAGAAAAGATAGCGACATAAATGAAGTCAGACAGCTTGATGGCAAGGAAATCGCTTTCCCTTCCCCCAATGCTCTTGGTGCATCGTTGTTGATGAGAACCGATCTGCACAACCTGTTTGGCATTAACATAGTGCCCATCTATGTGAAAACTCACCCATCTGTGTACCTGAATGTCCTGCTCGGTGACGCTGTCGCGGGTGGCGGCGTGACGCGTACATTCATGGAGCAACCCGAGAAAATCACGAATAACCTGCGTGTTATTTACCAAACCAGGGAAATGAATCCCCATCCAATCTGTGTGCATCCCCGGGTGCCTCGCCAGCAACGAGAGCAGATACAAAAAACGTTGTATGAACTTGGTGAAGACCCTGCGACGACTCACTTGTTTAAGGACGTACCCATGGGGCAGCCTGTATTTACTGATATGAGTGACTATTCAATGCTGGAAAGCTGGGGTATGAGGGATTTTTATGACCCGGCAGAGTAGCAGGTTTACTCCACTTAGAACCGCCATAACCCTATGGTTTCTTGGGCTGTTCTTTGTTGCATTCGCGCTGAAGGTATTTGTGTCCATGCCGATGCAACAATCGGCGATTCGCCAGGCGCTCATTGAGGCGAACCAGGGGACCCTTGAGCAGTTGGGAAAGGTGGTAATCACGCCAATGATACAACGCGATTACTCTCAGATGTTTGAATTGCTGGATTCTCAAGAGACCAGAGATGGTTGGCGACTTCGTGTTCTCCGAGACGACGGTAAGCAGTTGTACCCGCTGGATCCATGGGAAGCCACGTCTGATCAAAATGAAATTCTTATCATTCAGCAATTGTCTTTGCTGGACGATAGCGTTGGAGAGCTGCAATTGGCATTGAATCTTGAGCCCCAATTATCGCGCCTGGAAGCCATTGGCCTTAACGTTGAGTTGCTGGATATGGCGATTCTGTCTTTCGGCCTGATTTTCCTGTTCTTCTATTTCAAAGGGAATATTACCTT
>SBGI01000107.1 GCA_006227015.1 Gammaproteobacteria bacterium | reverse complement strand
TCGCTCATTCCTCGCCTGCAGCCGGTGGTCGGCCGCATGGAGTTGGTGGGTGATGGCAAGGGACCCCAGGTGGTCATTGACTACGCCCATACTCCGGATGCCCTGCAGAAAGCCCTCACGACATTGCGCGAACACTGTGAAGACCGTTTGTGGTGTGTGTTTGGTTGTGGCGGGAACCGTGACGCCGGTAAACGTCCGCAAATGGGTGGAATTGCTGCTCGGTACGCGGATCGCGTCGTGGTGACCAGCGATAACCCGCGGCATGAAAATGCCGATGAAATTCTGAGGGATATTCTGTCTGGCATTACCGCGCAGGAGTCTGTTGCGGTGGTCGCTGATCGGGCCGAGGCCATCCGTTACGCCATTGCTAATGCGGCCGATGGCGATGTGGTTCTGGTAGCGGGTAAGGGGCATGAAGATTACCAGCTGATCGGCGATCAGCGATTGCCTTTCAGTGACCACAAGGAAGTCAGGCTGGCATTGCGTCAGCGCGGGGGGTGCCAATGATGCGGGCACTAACACTCTCATCAGCGGCGCAGGAATTCGGCGGTACGCTGATGTATCCCGACTGCGGCTTTACCGCTGTCAGCACCGATACCCGCAGGCTGGCGGATGAAGAACTGTTCGTGGCCCTGCGGGGGGAGCGCTTCGATGCCCACGAATTTTTGCCGCAAGTGGCTACCCGTGCCTGTGGCCTGGTGGTCGAAAAACCCATGCGGGACATTAATGTGCCCCAGTGGGTTGTTCCGGATACCACAATTGCTCTGGGACAACTGGCGCTGCTGAACCGCCGACACTTTTTTGGTCCCGTGGTGGCAGTCACCGGCAGCAGCGGCAAAACTACGGTGAAAGAAATGATTGCTGCCATTCTCGGGCAGTGTGGTCCGGTGCTGGCTACCCGGGGCAACCTCAACAATCAAATCGGTGTGCCCCTGACACTGCTGCAGATTCAGCCGGCTCACCGCTACGCGGTGATTGAAATGGGCGCCAGTGGGCCGGGAGAAATTGCCTATTTGTGTAGCCTGGCAAAACCTGATGTGGTGCTGGTCAACAATGTCATGCCAGCCCATGTGTCAGGGTTTGGCAGTCTTGCCGGGGTGGCCAAGGCCAAGGGTGAGATTTATCAGGGTGTGGTTCCCGAGGGAACGGCAGTGATCAACCTGGATGAAAGTTGGAGTGAAGGTTGGCGCAACAGTGCAGCGGCGCCGGTGCTGACTTACTCGCTAGGCTCCGATAGCGCCGATTTTCGCGCCAGCGATCTGTGCTGTGATGCTCTGGGCTGCTTCAGCTTCACGCTGATTGCCCCGGTGGGCGAAGTGTCGGTCACGCTGCCCACAGCGGGTCGCCACAACGTCGCCAATGCCCTGGCGGCAGCGGCATGTGCCTACGCTGCCGGCGCCGACCTGGAAGCCATTACCAAAGGTTTGGCAACACTTCAGCCCGTTTCGGGACGTCTCAATCGCAAGCTGTTAAACAATGGTGTGGTGGTTATCGATGATACCTATAACGCTAACCCCGGTTCGGTAAAAGCCGCCATCGATGTGCTGGTCGCACAGCCCGGCAAGCACATTCTTGTGTTGGGGGACATGGGCGAGCTGGGCAGTGATGAAGTGAATATGCATGCCGAAGTGGGCAGTTATGCAGCACAACACGGTGTGGATCAGCTTCTTGCGGTGGGTCCTCTCGGTATTCACACCGCGAAGGCGTTCGGCAATCGAGGTCAGCATTTTGACAGCAAGGAAGCACTGGTTGCCACGCTGCGAGAGTTGTTGAGCTCCGAATCGACAGTGCTGGTCAAGGGGTCGCGATTCATGGCGATGGAAACGGTCGTGCAACAGATAACAGAGTTTGGGGAATCCTGATCATGCTGCTTTGGTTGGCTGAATACTTGTCCCAGTATTTCACGGCATTTGCCGTGGTGCAGTACCTGACTTTTCGCGCCATTCTCGGGGTGCTGACAGCGCTGGGCCTGTCGCTGTTGTTGGGGCCGATGATGATTCGGCGTCTCAATTACCTGCAAATAGGGCAGTCCGTTCGCACTGATGGCCCTCAAAGTCATCTCAGCAAGTCTGGTACACCCACCATGGGTGGCGCCCTGATTCTGTTGTCGATCTTTGTCAGTGCCCTGCTCTGGTCAGACCTCAGCAATCACTACGTATGGGTCGTGATAATCGTGACCTTTGTGTTTGGTGCCGTGGGCTGGGTCGATGATTACCGCAAGGTGGTGGAAAAGAATTCCCGGGGGCTGCCGGCCCGCTGGAAATACTTTTGGCAGTCTGTAGCGGGATTGGGGGCTGCCATTTTTCTATATAGCACGGGTAGCAGCGGCGCAGAAAATGAGCTGATTGTGCCGTTCTTTAAAGAGGTGGCCCTGCCACTTGGCATGTTTTACGTGGTGCTGACCTACTTTGTCATCGTCGGCAGCAGCAATGCCGTCAATCTCACCGACGGCCTCGACGGCCTCGCCATTATGCCCAGTGTGCTGGTGGCTGGCGCGCTAGGGGTGTTTGCCTACCTGGTGGGTAACGTGCAGTTTTCGGAGTACCTGCGTATCCCCTATGTGGCGGGTGCCGGCGAATTAGTGGTGTTTTGTGCGGCGCTTGCCGGCGCCGGGCTGGGCTTTCTGTGGTTCAACACCTATCCCGCCCAAGTCTTTATGGGTGATGTGGGTGCACTGGCCCTCGGTGCGGCACTCGGTGTCATGGCCGTGATCGTGCGCCAGGAAATTGTATTTTTCATCATGGGTGGCGTGTTCGTTCTCGAAACGGTGTCGGTGATTATGCAGGTGGCTTCTTTCAAGCTAACCGGGCGGCGTATTTTCCGCATGGCACCCATCCACCACCATTTTGAATTGAAGGGTTGGCCGGAGCCGCGGGTGATCGTGCGTTTCTGGATTATTACGTTGGTGCTGGTGCTGTTTGGGCTGGCAACGTTAAAGCTGCGTTGATTGAGGGGCGCGGAGAGTGGCAATGTCGCAACTGATAGCGAGTAGCAAATTGAAGGTGGTCGTCGGTATCGGCGTCACCGGTTTGTCTGTGGCTCGCCATCTGACGCGCCTCGGTGAGCGCTTTGTGATGTGTGACACTCGCCAGCAGCCCCCTGGCCTAGAGCAGCTGAAGGCAGATATGCCGGATGTGCCAGTGATGTTGGGCGAGCTGTCTTCAGATGCGTTACTGACTGCGGATGAAGTGATTCTCAGTCCTGGACTGACGCGAAAGCACCCGGCTGTCCAGCAGGCAGTGGCAGCAGATATCCCCGTGATCAACGATATTGAATTGTTCGCCCGCAGTGCCAATGCGCCTATCGTCGCGATAACCGGTTCCAATGGCAAAAGTACCGTGACAACTCTGGTTGGTGAAATGTGTGCCGACGCGGATATCGCTGCTGGCGTGGGCGGTAATCTTGGTGTGCCTGCCCTCGATTTACTTCAGGCTGGTGCACAGCTTTATGTGCTGGAATTGTCCAGCTTCCAGCTGGAATCAGTGCAGGCGCTCAATGCCGAGGTGGCGGTGGTACTGAATATCAGTGCCGACCATATGGACCGTTACAACGGCCTGCTGGATTACCATCAGGCCAAGCACCGGATTTTTATCGGCGCTCACCAGGTAGTGATGAATCGCGATGACGCACTTACTACTCCGCTGGTAGGTGATGGGGTCAAGCAGTGGAGTTTTGGGCTCGGGCAGCCGGATTTCAAGGGCTTTGGTCTGCGCCAGTACGAGGGAGAGACCTGGCTTTACTACCAGTTCGATCCGCTGATGCCAGAGCGGGAGTTGGGTATCAAGGGTCGCCATAACTGTGCCAATGCGCTGGCGGCGCTGGCGCTGGGTACAGCCTGTGGTTTGCCTATGGCATCAATGCTCGACACCCTGCGCCGCTTTAAGGGGTTGGACCACCGCTGTCAGGTGGTTGCCGAACTGGACGGGGTCTCCTATATCAACGACTCCAAAGCCACCAATGTGGGTGCCACGCTGGCGGCCATCGAGGGCCTCGCCCGTGGAGCGAATCTAGTACTGATTGCCGGAGGGCAGGGCAAGGGGCAGGATTTTGCACCGCTGGCCGCGGCGCTTCCAGGCGCTGTGAAACAATTGATATTGCTGGGTGAGGATGCCCCCGTTATTGATCGTGTCGTTGCAGGGGTGGTCGATACAGTCCACGCCACCGGTTTGCAAGGCGCGGTGACCGCCGCCAGTCAGGTAGCAGTCACGGGCGATATCGTGCTGTTGTCTCCTGCCTGCGCCAGCTTTGATATGTTTGCAGGCTTTGAAGATCGCGGTCGGCAGTTTGTGGAAGCAGTGGGGGCATTACGATGAATGTGATTGCCCTGAAACTGATGCGCTGTTCGGACTTTGTTCGAGAGCTCGACCGTGCCTTGCTGTTACCCGCACTGGGTATCGCCTCCATTGGCCTGGTGATGATCTGCTCCGCCTCCATCAGTTTTGCCGATCACAGCTACGGTGACGCTTTCTTTTACCTGAAGCGCCATTTGCTGTTTTTGCTGATGGGAGCCGCGGTGGCTGCACTATTCCTCAATGTCCCTTCCCGGTTCTGGTTCCACTACGGCGTGCCGCTGTTGGTTTTGACGCTGGTGTTGCTGCTGGCGGTATTGATTCCCGGGGTGGGCCGCAGGGTTAACGGCAGTCAGCGCTGGATACCGCTTGGGCCATTAAACCTGCAGGTTTCTGAAATAGCCAAGTTCGTGATGATTCTGTTCACCGCGGGTTATCTGGAGCGATACCAGAGAGAGCTGCGTGACAACTGGCGGTATTTTGCCAAGCCAATTTTTTTGGTGGGGCTGGTGGCGCTGTTGTTATTGCTGGAGCCGGATTTCGGCTCGTCAGTGGTGATGGCGGCGACAGTGCTGGGCATGTTGTTTATCGGCGGTGCCCAGTTATGGCAGTTTTCCCTGATTCTGGTGGCCGGATTCAGTGCCATGGCCTCAGTCGCGCTGCTTTCGCCCTATCGCTTGCAGCGCCTGGTGACCTTCCTAGATCCCTGGGCAGACCAGTATGACAGCGGCTACCAGTTGACCCAATCGCTGATTGCCTTCGGTCGTGGTGAATGGCTGGGTGTGGGTCTGGGCAATAGCGTACAGAAACTGTTTTACCTGCCGGAGGCGCACACGGATTTCGTGTTTGCCATCTATGCCGAGGAGTT
>SBGI01000332.1 GCA_006227015.1 Gammaproteobacteria bacterium | reverse complement strand
TGATGGTGTTTAACAACACCCGCGTGATTCCGGCGCGCCTCTATGGACATAAAGCCAGTGGCGGCAAAATTGAAATGCTGGTTGAGCGCCTGGTGGGTGAATACAACGTGCTGGCACACCTGCGCGCCAGCAAATCCCCGAAGCCCGGCACACACATAACTTTTGAGGGTGGTGTTGAGGCTGAGGTCACAGGGCGGGAAGGGGAGCTTTTTTGCCTCTGTTTTCTGGGTGAGAGGTCGGCACTGGAAGTTCTGGAAGCGCATGGCCATATGCCGTTGCCACCCTATATTGATCGAGCCGATGGCAAGCTGGACCGTCAGCGTTACCAGACAGTCTATGCAGAGAAACCTGGTGCGGTGGCGGCGCCGACAGCCGGGTTGCATTTTGACGAAGAGCTGCTTGTGCAGTTGCGTGCCAAGGGCGTAGAAATGGCACACGTCACGCTGCATGTGGGGGCTGGAACATTTCAGCCGGTCAGGGTGGACAATATCCTCGACCACCAGATGCATGCCGAGGTCATTGATGTTTCTGACGAGGTTTGCCGACAGGTGACAGAAACCCGGGCTCGCGGGAGGCGGGTGATTGCCGTGGGTACAACCAGTGTGCGCTGCCTTGAAAGTGCCGCGGCCTCTGGTGAACTGGCTCCCATGAGCGGGGAAACCGATATTTTCATTTACCCGGGTTATCAGTTCAAAGTGGTGGATGCGCTGATCACCAATTTTCACCTGCCCGAGTCAACTCTGCTGATGCTGGTCAGCGCGTTTTCCGGGTATTCCCGAATCATGTCGGCTTATCAGGAAGCCGTTGCGCAGCGTTATCGTTTTTTCAGTTATGGGGATGCCATGTTTCTGACGCGAAATCCCAACGCCGGGGAGGATAAGCCCGAATGAGTCGTGATTGCTTCATGTCGTTTGAGCTGGATACCAGTGATGGCAGGGCACGGCGTGGCCGGATGCGTTTTCCCCGGGGTGTGGTGGAAACACCGGCCTTTATGCCGGTGGGCACCTGCGGCACGGTAAAAGGCATGTTGCCACGGGATATCAAGGAAATTGGTGCCCAGATCATCCTCGGCAATACCTTTCATCTGATGCTGCGCCCCGGTACACAAGTCATTATGGAGCACAGCCCTGAGCCAAATAACAGCCCTGAGCCAAATAACAGCCCTGAGCGGGGAAGCAGCTCTGAGCCAGGCAGAAAGGGCACTTTGCATGACTTTATGCAGTGGCCAGGTCCGATTCTCACAGACTCCGGCGGTTTTCAGGTATTCAGCCTTGGTGATATCCGCAAGATTACCGAGGAAGGGGTTTCCTTTCGTTCTCCCATCGATGGCAGCCCGGTGTATCTCGATCCGGAATCTTCTATCCGTGTTCAGCATGAACTTGGTGCAGACGTAGTGATGATTTTTGATGAGTGCACACCCTATCCGGCCACAGTGGAGCAGGCCAAATCCTCCATGGAGTTATCCCTGCGCTGGGCAAAACGCAGTAAGGTGGCTCACGGCGACAGCCCTTCGGCACTGTTCGGGATTGTTCAGGGAGGAATGTTTGAGTCCCTGCGGGATGAATCGCTCGCGGGGCTGGAGGATATCGGCTTTGATGGCTATGCCATCGGCGGGCTTTCTGTGGGAGAACCGAAGGAAGATATGATTCGTATCCTCGACCACCTGCCGCCGAAGATGCCTGAAGATAAACCCCGCTACCTGATGGGGGTCGGCAAGCCCCAGGATATTCTTGAGGCGGTGCGTCGCGGTATCGATATGTTTGATTGTGTGATGCCAACACGCAATGCCCGCAATGGTCATTTGTTTACCAGCGGTGGCGTGGTGAAAATTCGCAACGCGGTGCACCGACACGATACGGCGCCACTCGATGCCAACTGTGATTGCTATACCTGCCAGAATTTCAGCCGGGCCTACCTTCACCATCTGGAGAAATGCGGTGAGATTCTTGGGGCTCAACTTAACACCATTCACAATCTGCGCTATTACCAGAACCTGATGGCGGGTATCCGTCAGGCAATTGAGGAGCAGCGCCTCGATGTTTTTGCCGAGCAGTTTTACCGGGAGCAGGGCATAGCTCCGGCGACTTGAGTTCTGCCCCCTCGTCCCAATATACCGTTGGATAGCTTTTATTTCTGACGGGTTCGGCAAGCCCTGTCAATTCAGCCTATAATGGCCCGCTTTATTAACCGGGACACAACACAAGAACCGTGATATGAACCGTTACCCAATTTGGAAATACTTGCTGATTGCTTTTGTGATTACGCTGGGGGTTATCTACGCGCTCCCCAATCTCTACATACCAGATCCTGCAGTTCAGATCTCTGGCCAAAACAGTGGCACGGTGATCGATGCCCCTGTGCTGGAAAAAGTTGAAGCGGCACTCAAGCAGGAAGGAATTGATTATTTTGGAGAAGAGGTGACCGGGGAAAGCGGTCTCATCCGGCTCCGGGACGGCGAGCAGCAACTGATAGCCAAGCGTGTCATACAGCGAGCCTTGGGGTCCGATTATATTGTTGCGTTAAATCTAGCCGCCACAACACCTGAATGGCTTGCCTCATTAGGTGCGAACCCGATGAAGCTGGGGCTTGACCTCAGTGGTGGTGTTCATTTCCTGCTGGAAGTGAACACGGATGAAGCGATTGGCAAGCGGATGGATACGGCCGTGCGTGAAGTGCGTGCAGCCATGCGCGAAGAGAAGCTGCGTTATGAAAGTGTCAGGATTGAGAATGGGGCAACCATTGTCAGCAAGTTTGATACTGAGGCAGAGCGAGACCAGGGCAGTGAAATTTTACGCAAGAATTTCCGTGACCTGGGACGGGAGCTGAGCGAAGAAGACGGCCTGTTTGTGATCCGTTCCAGCATGTCCGAATCCGCTGTCAGGGAGATTGAGGATTATGCCCTCAACCAGAACCTGGTAACCCTGCGCAACCGTGTTAATGAACTGGGCGTATCTGAGCCGATCGTGCAGCGTCAGGGTCGCAACCGGGTTGTGGTGGAGCTGCCGGGTGTTCAGGATACTGCGGAAGCAAAACGTATCATTGGTAAAACGGCCAACCTTGAATTCCGCCTGGAAGCAGAACCGGGAAAAATTACCAACCGCGAAAAGTTTGAATTTCGCGACCCGAACGCCCGGCCCAAGGATGCCTTTCTGGAACGTACGGTAGTGATCACCGGGGACCATGTTTCCAACGCCTCGTCTTCCTTTGACGAGAATGGCATGCCGCAGGTCAATATCAATCTGGACAGTGAAGGTGGGGCGCGTATGCACCGGGCCTCTCGCAAGAACATCGGCAAGCGTCTCGGGGTGTTGTTTATCGAGTACAAAACCCGGATGGATTACACCACCGATGAAAATGGTGAGCAGATTGCCATCCCGGAACGATATGTGGAGAAGAAGATTATCAGCCTCGCCACCATTCGCAGTGCGCTGGGTGTCACTTTCCGCATTACCGGTCTTGATAATCCCCGTGAAGCCTCGGAACTGGCGTTGTTGCTGCGCGCCGGTGCGTTGGCGGCACCCATGTACTTTGTGGAGGAGCGCACCATTGGTCCGTCACTGGGTGCAGAAAATATCGCCCTGGGTGTTAAGTCTGTCACCATCGGCATGTTGGTGGTTCTCGGCTTTATGCTGGTGTACTACAAGGTGTTTGGCATTTTTGCCAACCTGGCTCTGGGCTTCAACCTGATTATTCTGGTGGCGGCCATGTCCATTCTTGGGGCGACGTTAACTTTGCCGGGCATAGCCGGTATTGTGTTGACCGTCGGTATGGCGGTGGATGCCAATGTGCTGATTTTTTCGAGAATCAAGGAGGAGCTGGCCAATGGTATGCCGCCGCAATCGGCGATTAATGCCGGTTATGACCGGGCCTTTGTCTCGATTCTCGATGCCAACCTGACTACCCTGATTGTGGCGGTGATCCTGTATGCCATTGGTTCTGGCCCGGTACAGGGTTTTGCGGTGACGCTGTCCATCGGTATTCTGTCTTCCATGTTTACGGCTATTCTGGGTACCCGCGCGCTGGTGAACCTGTTCTATGGTGATCGACCCATCAAACGAGTCTGGATTTAGGAGCTGGCCATGACAACCCAACGCATTTTCAATTTTATGGGTGGCCGCAAGTTGGCGGCGGCCTTTTCTGTTGCCCTGTTGCTCTGCGCAATTGTTTCCCTGTCAGTCAAAGGGTTGGTGCTGGGACTGGACTTCACCGGTGGTTCTCAAGTGGAGGTGGGCTATCCGCAGGCAGCTGACTTGTCTCTGGTCCGTCAGCAGCTGACGGACAGTGGATATGAAAATCCGGTGGTGGTGTATTTCGGTTCTGAGAATGATGTGCTGATCCGTATGCAGGGTAAACCCGATGAGGGCCTTGCTGAGTCCGTCCTGAAATCACTGGATCCGGATAATACCGGTGAGCTGGAGCTGCGTCGTGTGGATTACGTCGGCCCGCAGGTCGGTGAAGAGCTGAGGGAAGACGGTGGTCTGGGCATGCTGGCAGCACTGGCGGTGGTGATGCTGTATGTGGCGATTCGCTTCCAATACAAGTTCGCGCTGGGTGCCGTGGCCGCGTTGGTTCACGATGTGATTATTACCCTGGGCTTCTTTTCTATCACCGGCCTGGAAGTGGATCTGACCGTGCTTGCTGCAGTGCTTGCGGTGATCGGTTATTCCCTGAATGACACCATTGTGGTTGCCGACAGGATCCGGGAGAACATCCGCCTGTTAAGAGAAGAAGATCTGATCAGTGTCATCAATGAATCCCTCACCCAGACCCTGGGACGTACCTTGATTACCTCGTTGACTACTATCTTTGTTCTGGTGGCACTGTTTGTCTTCGGTGGTGAGTTGATCCACAACTTTTCCATCGCCTTGATTGTGGGTGTTGTCATAGGTACTTACTCGTCTATTTATGTGGCAGCCAACATGCTGTTGCTTCTGGGCATGAAACGTGAGGATTTGTTGCCCCCGGAAAGAGAGGGCGCGGAATTCGACGAATTGCCCTGAGCAAGGCGACTTTAGGGCTGTCCGGGCTGAAGTTGCTTGATTCTGGCAGCTAAATTTTTTCTTGCTTGTTTCGGATAGCCGCTGTTAAAGTGGCTATTGCGGGCGTCTGATGCGTCCGTATTTATTACTGTCAGCGCAACAAGCCGACAATCAAGTGTTTACGAGGATCATATGTCAGATTTAGTTACCGGTACCGTTAAGTGGTT
>SBGI01000257.1 GCA_006227015.1 Gammaproteobacteria bacterium | reverse complement strand
ATGCCCAATATTTTGTCGGGCATTTTCCTCAAATTTCTCTCTGAAATAGTCGGTATGGAAAATTTGCTGACGTGACAGCAATGATTCAAAAAACTTCAGCTTTCCCCGGTAAAATTCTTCGTCTGAATCATGGCTGTGTTCCAGTCGCAGGGCGTGACTGTCCGACAGAAATATTTTCCAGGGGGCGCCAAGGCTGGAGAGATCTATATCGCAGATAAACGCCTGGTCGGAATAGTCAGGTTTCACCTTATGGGTGGTGGCCATAATCAGGCTTCTCACGGTGTTAAGGAAGTCCTGGCTAAAACAACCATTGCCAAGTTGGCTGAACAGCTCGCAACTTTGCCGCTCGTTATCACAGTTTGGCGAATGAATAACATCGTGAAACCAGAGTGCCATTTCCACAGCGTCGGGTTGATCGAGATAGGTGCGAGCCTGGTCCAATTCGTTCAGGCAATAGCCGATGTGGAGAAGGGTATGGTAGAAACGGTGTGACTCGTTGTAATGGCTATGTAACTCATGCCAGGGGTGTCGAGGTGGGGCCACGATGCCACTGCGCAGGCAGCGACTCCACAGCTCGCAAAAGCGTACTTCAAGATGGATTTGATCTTGGCATTTGGCAGTATTGTTCATGTCCGTCACCTGTTGATAAGAGTGGGTCATGCATTACTAAATACTTCACGCTATATCCATTAACTCCATGTCATGATTCCTGTTGCAACCCGATACAACCGGGTTGCAACTATAGAATTTTAGCTTTTCAGCGATTGAATCTCCGTCGTTGCCTGCCGCAACTTCAGGGTCAGTGCGCGGCCGATATTACTGATCAACTTCAAACGAATGGTGGTGCCCATGGCCGAATTGTCATCTTCCAGCACATCGTATCGAAGGCGCAGACAAGAGAGGCTGGTGTCTGCGACGACGTCAGCAGAGCGTTTGCCATGGTCCAGCATGCCCATTTCGCCAAATGCCGATCCGGCCGCCAAGCTGGTGATTCTTCCATCCCGGCGGAAGTCGACCGGCACCATGACACTGACCTGTCCTGAAAGAATGAAATAAAGCTCATTGGCGGGCTCGCCTGTGCGGCAAATAAATTCACCTTTCTCAAAGGTAAGGGGTTCCAATAGGCTTTCAAGATAAAACAATTCATCCTTGCTGAACCCGGTGCAGAATGCCTGCTCATTGAGCGGAATATCTTCGAGCTCTGCGGTGGCAATACCGTTCAGCAGCTGTTCTTCACACCATTCCAGTGCCGCATCAATATCTCCGTGTTTTAGCAGTGCCAGCTCCCTGATATGCGGTACTTTTTTACGCAGAATGGTGGCGAGATTATGTGGGTCACGAATATTGGTAAACAGGATAGTTTTCTGATCCTTGTCCAGGTGTTCAACCAGGTGCCCGAGGAGGTTCATGGCGCCTTCGTTGATGGATGCAATGCGGCGAAAATCGATGATGAAATAGTCCGTGCCCGACGCGTCTTTCATTGCTGCAGCCACGACAATCTCTGCAGAGGCAAACATCAGATCTCCCTGCAGCTCCAGAACACGAATCTTGTGACCTTCCTGTTGCAGCAATTCCGATTGCTTCATATTGCGAGAGCGTTTGGAGGTGACGGCAGACGCATCGTAGCTTGAGTGGATCACGGAAGTGGCAGTGGTCCGCCCGGCGTGGAACATGTGCAGGCCAAAGTCGCTGGAGATGCGCTTGCAAACGGCGATACCTCGCACACTATTGCCCCGTTCATCCAGTTTGGGTGAGTAGACCGCAATCCCTAGCTGTCCTGGCAACACCGCCATGACGCCGCCAGCCACACCACTTTTAGCCGGCATACCCACTTCGTAGACCCAGGCGCCGGAAAAGTCATACATGCCACAGGAGCTCATGACGCTGAGCAGTTTGGGCACATATTCGCGTTGGATTGCCCTGACACCGGTGATCGGGTTGACGCCGTTATTGGCCAGCGATGCGGCGATCATCCCGAGGTCACGACAGTTGACCAGAATGGAGCATTGTTTGAAGTACAGGTCGAGCAGATCGTCAGTATCGCGCTCAATAATGTCGTAATTGCGCAACATATTGGCGATGGCACGGTTGCGGTGCCCGGTATTCTTTTCCGATTGATAAACCTCTTGGTCAATCTCGGCTTCGTGTCCTAGAAAGCTCTGGTACGTGCCAAGAATCCTTGACAGTTTATCCTCCATTGTTTCGCCTTCCACGAAAGCGACTGCGGCAATAGCGCCGGCGTTGATCATGGGGTTGCGCGGGCGACCGGTATCCGGTTCCAGACTGATCTGGTTGAAGGCTTCTCCGGAGGGTTCCACGTCAATTTTTTTGAGCACCGAACCTACGCCAGAATCCTGCAGGCCAATGCCGTAGGTGATGACTTTGGAGATGGACTGAATGGTAAACGCCTGTTGGGTTTCACCCACCTGGTAGACATGACCGTCAACGGTTACGACGGTGATGCCGAACCAGTCCGGATTGGCTTTCGCCAACTCCGGGATGTAAGTCGCAACTTCGCCAGAATCGAGTTGCAGGTATTCCTTATGGAGTGATTCAAGGTAATTCAGAAGTAAATCGGTACTCATACTGGGGTCCTTGTCTGGGCGATTTGCCGAGATGCCACAAGGGCTCTTTTATGGGGTAGGGCGGCAGCGGTATGTGAAGCCAGTGTGATCCTGACTGCCTGTTGATATTGTGGGGCGTCCTCTCTGAATGGAAGGCCAGTGTTCGCTGGCGGGAAAAGCCCCGGTTGGTTGTCGAACCAGGTGCCCCGAAGAAATGGTTTTCTTGCGAGGGCACCTGGCCCGGCAGGGGTAAGGCAGCAGGGTAATGGCCCCGCTGCCCGGTAATTAGTCCAGCAATGTGCAGTCGTAGGTTACGTGGGGTGGGGCATAGTTTTCATCCCGCGTATAGCCCTCGGGAACTTCACAATACATGGTGGCCGAATCAATTGGCTTGTCCCCAATGGTTAAGCCGCTGCTGTCGTAACAGGGGTCGCTGCCACCGGTATCATCGCCGGTACAGAAATACCATTTCAGGGATACGGTCATGTCCAGCAGCCAGGGCGAGTCTTCCAGCACTTCCCAATTGTCATTGGCGCAATAGGCGGGGTCCTCAAAAGAAGCCAGGTCATAGCTGATGGAAACACTGGCCTTGCCGTTGCCGGTCAGGTCGGTGTCCTCAAGTATCTTGAAATCGGAGACAATGGCGTCAAAGGCATTGCCATTAAAAACCCCGTTGCTTGCAGGGTTTTTGCAGAGTATCTCCACAGTGCCAAAGGCCGCATCAGCAAGAACGATTGTAGGCTTGGTGTTGGGGTTGGGCACACCTTTAAGCTCGATATCCCCTTCCATGGCGCTACAGCAGGTCCATGCCCAGCCGGAAATGCCTCGCGCTTCGGCGTTGCCCACTATCACTACGAGTGGCACTAACAGTAAAAGGGTTCTTGTCAGTATTTTTAATGTCATTGTTGTTCTCCTTTCTCGGTTTTTTTCGCGTACTAGGGCAAAGCCAGGGTGAGTTTTGCAAACAACATACTTTCCGGTTGAATGCTGGCGTTGTTCAGGTCGTTTTCAAAATATTGAAACTCTTCATCAAACAGGTTGCTGGCACCGACGGTAATGAACCCGTAACGATTGGGTAGCCGGTAATTGACGGCCAGGTCCACTGTCCAGAAATCATCACTTCCTGCCCGGATGGGGCCGACAATGCCGCCGTACTGACCCTGCTGGTCGATGTAGGTGGCTGTCAGGGACGAGCTGAGACCCGAGGGATGAAAGTAGTGGACCCCCAGGGGCAACTTATGGGTTTCCGATCGGGTGACGGACTCGGGGAAGTCTTCATCCCTTTTCAGGCGCTCGTACTGGTATTCGGCCTTGAGTGACACCTGTTCGTTGTAAGTCCAGAAAAGGTAGGCGCGTCCCAGGTATTCCTTCCACTCGGTATGGCTGGGGCTGGCCAGCGCATCGATGTAGGGTACCTCCAGGTCACGTTGTGAATACTCCAGACCGCCAAATACACTGTCGCTGAATACCTGGTCCAGCGCGATTCCGTGACGTCGTCCTTCGGTGAGGTTGTAGTCATCAAAAAACTGGTTGAAACCGGCTACCTGGGTGGGTTCCAGGGTCTGGTTGGTCACCAGGGTACGTTTTAGGGTGCGGAAGGATGCCAGGCGAATGGTGGTGCCATCTACGGGCTGCCAAGTGAGGCCCAGCTTGGGGTTCAACTGGTGGGTCTCTTTGCCGGGGAAGTCGCCATTGACACTGTCAAAACTGATGCCCACGGTAGCAATCAGGTCGTCACTGGCTTTCAGGTTGACGTAGGTATAGCCGTTGCTGTGCCGGGTTTTCAAATCTGTAGTGCCGGTAATCGTGGGTAAAAACCAGGGGAACATAACGGGGAAGGGTTGAAAGACCAGTTCCTCGTCGAGCTGGGCGTCCACATCGAAATAGCCTATACCGCTGGTGACATCCACCCGTTCGGAGCGGAACAGGTGTTGCAGCTCGGTGCCGGTGGAGCGCTGGTCGGGTGTGGTCAGAGTCAGGTCATAAAGCGGAAATTCCGCGGGAGGAATGTCGTCGTCGGTCAGCTGTGAATCGTATTCCTGGTGTGTGACAGACAAGAGCAGGATCGACGCGGGTGAAAACTGGTGCTTGGCGCCCAGGCGGAAGGTGTGAGTTTCGTCATCGGTGACTTCGCCGGGGTAAAAGCTTTCTTCAAAGAAGCGCAGACGAAGATCCCCTTTTTCGGTTTTTCGATACCGGTATTCAGCCTGAATACCGGTGTCCGGCGACAACTCAATTTGCAGAAACGCATTGCCCAGATCCATCTGCTGATCGTTGTTGGACCGAAAACCGTCAGTTTCGTAGTGGTAGCTGCCGAGACTGAAGGCAATATTTTCATGGATACCGGCTAATACCATTTCTCCGGAAGAACTGCCTTTGTCGCCAACCAGTGCGCTGGTCTGGAAGGCCAGGCCATCGCGGTTAAACACCGGATTGAACTCATTGAATGACAGTGACCCGGGGCCGCCGGCACTGATTAACGGCAGGTTGCTTTCAGACAGTCGCGGCTGGATGGGGGTCATGTTTAACGGTTGCAGCAGTTGTGATTGCAGAAGCTCGCTGACCCGGGCGATTTCGTGCCTGGGCAACGCGGCATAGGAGTCGGCCAGCAAACGGTGTGCAGAAAAGTTTGCCGGATCGTGATTGAGAGA
>SBGI01000172.1 GCA_006227015.1 Gammaproteobacteria bacterium | reverse complement strand
AAGGGTCGTTAGCTCAGTTGGTAGAGCAGTTGGCTTTTAACCAATTGGTCGCTGGTTCGAATCCAGCACGACCCACCAAATTTAAAAAGGCTGCCCAAGTGGGCGGCCTTTTTTAATGCCCGCTATGCAGTGGTCAATGCCCAGTCGTATCGATAAAAAAGAACCCCGCGTAAGCGGGGTTCCAAGTTGATGAATGTTAACCCTATTAAAAACATAAATCATAGGGGTCTAGAGGACAGGGATCTTCCAGATCCGGGACTCCATCGTTATCGTCATCCGGGTCACAGGCATCACCAAGGCCATCACCATCCGAGTCGAGCTGGTCGCCGTTGAAATCAACGGGACAGTTGTCGTCGTTGTCGTTAAAGCCGTCACCGTCGGTATCAGCACTACACGGGTTGGTTCGGACCTCTGATAGACAGGCCTCGACATAGGATGGAATGGTGTCGCCATCATGGTCTGCGGCCTCTGAACGATCATTGTTGGTGAGCAACAAGTCTGAACTCACGGCAGCCAGACAAAGTGCATCAGTCTCCCCCAGTACAACCGGATCACCGTGTTCGTCAATAACCAGTTCCCCGTATTCGTCAGTTTCATAGGCGATAGCACCATTGTTCAGTGTCAGCGCGCCACAGGATGTGGGGGCATATACGTCTGATTTATGGCCTTTGCCAGGGCTTTGTCTGGTTTCAGTAAGAACAGTGATTGTTCCGCCTTCCTGGGGTGGTACCCATTCGAGGTGAGTTGAAGACTGACATTTTTTATCCAGTTTCCCGCCTTTAAAGAGAGCTACCTCCCCGTCGTCGGTGGACAGACTGTCCTGCTCACCACATTCGTCAACATCGACAGAACTCCCGGATACATCTTTGGCAATCCATTCAGCGGGAAGAGTGTCGGCGACGAAGACGTTGGGATTCTCCTCATCCTGATAATGGATGCTGAACTCATATGCATGGGGGGATCCCGGTTTTTTCGCTACAACCAGATCAATTTCACTGTCGTCATCCAGATCAGGACCACTGACTAACGTTTTCCTGAAGCCGGATTGCGGAGGCTCTGCTGCACAGGGTTCCAACTTCAGCCGCTTGTTCATGTCCAGCGTTGTGGCGCCGTTTGCGCCCGTCACTTGCCACGTGTTGATGCCGGAGAAAGAGACATTTTCAATGACCAGTGACCAGTCGCCATCCAGTGTTCCCATCACGCCGCCATCGGTACAGCAGGCAGACCAAGTCCACAACCCATTGGCGGTTTCCGCCCCGTCATCTCCAACAAGGCTGCCCCAGGTGTCACCACTCAATACATAGTCAAAGTGTGCGTTTCCTCCGGTTGTGTCATCGTGTCTATCGTGAATAATACCCAGTACCAGCCCCTCGCTGGTCTGCCAGGGAACCAGTTGCGATACCTCGGGCAACGCCAGGGGTTCTGAGCCACTGTAACTTGCTGTATAGGTTTGGCCGTAGGCAAAGACCTGAGAAGCTGTTTCAGAAGATCTATCGAAAATATCGGCTTCACCGACCTGTACAAAATCACCCTGTCCGGGTGTTTCCTCCTGATAGATACAGATGCCATCGTCATCACCAAGGTCGCCAGGGTCGGTGGATGCGGTAATGATGAGATTATCAAATACGCCGTACGGACTATTACCCTGAAAATCCCAGACAATGGACACATTGCCATCGGTAGACTGGCTGGCATCAAGGGCAATGACGTGATTAGTCCAGGTGAAGGTCCAGGCGTCCGGGCCTTTCACACCCTGAATCTGTTGGGTATCCAAAACCGTATTGTTGAAATTGAAATTGCCTCCCGGGCTGTCTAGAAGACTGACTTCATAGATCGGCACATCGTATCCGGCGGGCACCCCGCAGCCCTGAACGCCAATAGCAGAGATATCCATACCAACATTGATATAACCGAGGTTTTGGCTATCGAAGGTGAGTGACAAATGGTCATTCTGGGTGGAAGAAAACATGCCGATGGAGTAGTTGCCTCCCATACCTGTTGGGTCCGAGTAATTGGGCGAGCCCCCGGTTGCATTGATCAACACGGTTTCTACGGTGTTGATTTGTGCAAACTGGTTCTGAGGGGTCCCATACATGGTATTGATGGCAGTGCTATCCAGCGCATAGCCACAGTTTTTGACAGGTGTTTGGTTGGGGGATTCAAAGTCATTCTGATACAACTGCACAGTGGCTCCGAATGCGCTGGCCGCCATCAGGTAAAGGCCGCTTATTAACAATTTAATGAGTGATGTGCTGGCACATCTGGGCATGTGCTTATTCATGGCAATAACTCCTCTGAGGCTTCTTGGTCGTTTTTCTCCTTGGTTTATTTTTTTTGCGGCACTAAACATCCCCCACGAAAAAGCCGTGGAGCTTTACGTTTCAGGGATGAAAAAATGAGAACTACAGCACGCTTTAGAAACAATAGACCAGCATCAAGATGATTTCTGATAGTGGGGCGACCGTTCGGTTATCAAATTTGACCTTTCATTCCTGCTCGCCTTGTCACAGAGACAGAACAGACCCAGGCCGTATACGAGCCCTGATTATTGCCCTAAACAATCTGGCACTTCAAAAATTCAGACGCTTACAAATTCCTTCGGCGCTTGGGTCAAAAACTTTAAACAGGTTGTGAGGGGCCGGTGACTTAAGTCAAACAGAAAGAGGTCGATACGCTTTATATTGCATGAGCCTTGCGCTTGGTTGGCAAGCAGGCCTTTTAGACAGAATAAACAAATGAAACAGATCAAACTGGAAGAGGAAATCACTCGTCTCACGCAGCAAATTGAAGAATACCAGTTACGTATGAATGAGCTGAAACAGCGAAGTGATATCCAGGATGCCTTGAATGAAATTCTCAATATTTCGCTGATGCCGGTCTCGCTTGCCGAGCAGATGGAGAAAATCCTGGTGCTGGTGCTGGATATACCCTGGCTGTCGCTGGATAAGAAGGGTTGTGTGTTCCTGGCGGGTGAAACTGGCGACAGTCTGAAAATGGTAGCCCACCACAACCTCAATGATTCGCTTTTGGGCCTTTGTAGCCAAATCAGGTTTGGTCAGTGTCTCTGTGGCAAGGCCGCGGCCACGCAGGAACTGATTTTTCGCGATCATGTGGATCACGACCATGACATTCGGCCCGAGGGAATGAGGCCGCACGGCCACTACAATATGCCCATTGTTTCCCATGGCAAGACATTGGGCGTTCTCAACCTCTATGTGCGCGAGGGGCATGAGCAATCGCAGTTGGAGCATGGGTTCCTGGTTGCCTGTGCGAAAGCCATGGCCAGTATCATCGAGCGGAAGCGAATTGAGGAGCAATTACACACACTGTCCTATATGGATGAACTCACCGGCATCGCCAACCGTCGCAGTTTTATGCAACACCTTGATCAGATCATTGATGATGCCTATCTGAACAGTCATATGTTTGCTGTGCTGTTTATCGACCTGGATTATTTTAAAGCCGTAAATGATAACCACGGCCATGAGTATGGGGATCAGGTGCTGGTAGAGGCCGTCGACCGCATTAAAGCGTGCTTACGGCAAACCGATTTTATTGCCAGGCTGGGGGGTGATGAATTTGTTGCTGTGCTGGAACTGGTATCCGGGGCAGAAAAGGCCCTGGAAGTTGCTCGCCAGGTGATCAGCGCGGTATCCCAGCCCTATAGCCTTTCGGGTACGGTGCTGAATATTGGCGCCAGTGTAGGCGTCAGTCTCTACCCCGAGCACAGCAAGTACTCGGAAAGCCTGCTTAGGATGGCAGATACGGCACTCTATCAGGCCAAAGACTCTCGCGGCGAAGCCATTTTGTATCGGCCTTGAGAGCCGCTCTGGGCCCTATAATGATTCTGTGTGGCGGTTTGGTGAAACATTAGCTGAATACCGTTGAGCCCAGGTAAACCATATAGCCGATATAGCAGGTCAACAGAACCAACCCCTCAACGCGGTTGATCCGACCCGGACCGCGGAACCCATAGCAGAACACAAACAACAGCAGTGTCAGGGCTGTCATCACCAGCAGGTCTCGGCTGAGGACTTCCGGCCCCACCGACATGGGGTGAATGGCGCCTGCGATACCAACCACCGCCAGGGTATTAAAGATATTTGAGCCCAGCACATTACCCAGAGCAATGTCGTGTTCGCCCTTGCGTGTGGCGGCCAGCGATGAGGCCAGTTCCGGCAGAGATGTGCCGATGGCGATAATGGTCAGGCCGATGACAATATCGCTGACCCCTAATCCTTGGGCGATTTCTACTGCGCCCCAGACCAGTATTCTGGAGCTGGCGACCAGCAAAATCAGCCCCAGAATCAGTCGCCACAACGCTTTGGACAGTGCTGTTGGGTGGGACGCCAGTTCTTCAGCCACCTCATTACCCAGTACATCCGTTTTATTGCGCAGCCCCTGCCAGATAGTCCAACCCATCAAGCAACCAAACAGGCCCAGTAGAACCCAGGCATCCGCCCTGGATACATGGCCATCCCACAGCTGGTAAGCAGCAAGGCCGGCAAGTGCAATAAGGATGGGCAGCTCCTTGCGTAACACTTGGGAATGAACCGCAATGGGGCTAATAACTGCGGTCAGGCCAAGAATCAGCGCAATATTAGTGATATTGGAGCCGTAGGCATTACCCAGAGCAATCCCCGGATTGCCTTGGGATGCGGCGAGGGCGGAGACCACCATTTCCGGTGCAGAGGTGCCAAAACCGACGATCACCATGCCGATCAACAGCGGGGGCATGCCGAAGTGACCGGCGGTGCCTGCGGCACCGTCCACAAACTGGTCGGCACTCCAGACAAGTACAATCAGCCCTGCGATAACGGCCAGTAGTGGGATCAGCATAAAACTCCCTGGGTACTTAATAATCGGGGTGGCTTGGATGGGTCAGCATGATCATATCCAGACGTATAAATAGCAACCCTGTGTCGTGTGTAATTCGCCCCTTAAGGCAGTGTCAGGCAACCGCCGGGGTCGGCAGGCTGAACTCGAAGCGCGTGCCCTGGTTCATGGTGCTGGAGACGGTAATACGGCTGCCGTGCAGGTCCAGGATGCGTTTGACGATGGCCAGGCCGAGTCCGTTGGACTGGCCGCTGGAGGGTTGGCCGTGGTCGCCTCTGAAGTGGCGGTCGAAGATATTGTCGATCTGGTCCTCGGGAATGCCGCAGCCGGTGTCCGCCACCGTCACCGCCACAGCCTGTTTGCGGGTGCTGATATCCAGGGTGATACTGCCGCC
>SBGI01000284.1 GCA_006227015.1 Gammaproteobacteria bacterium | reverse complement strand
GCTAAACAGACCTGAATATCAAGCCTGTTGCCACTTAGGAGAAAAGAATGATCAGGAAACCAAAGACACTCTTGTCATACCTGGTGCTATTAGCCAGCACCTGTATGCTCCCCTCGGCATCATCCCATGCAGAGCAGCAAACAGCAGAGATCGCCGCGGAAGTTGTGGGGGCCGTGCTGTTCAATGAAGCAGAAAAAAGACTGTTCGGCGATTACCTGACAGACCGCTACAGGGAAGACCACGACGGGTATAAGCAGGGAAAAACAAAAAAATTGCCACCGGGCCTTCGCAAGAAGCTGGAGCGCGGTGGAGAATTGCCACCGGGCTGGCAGCAGAAGGTTGCCAGGGGTGAAGTGTTGGACATGGATGTTTATCGATACAGCCAGGACCTTCCTGAAGACTTATTGCATCGTCTGCCCCGAGACATTGACGGCACATCACTGCGCCGTATTGATGATCGTATTGTGCGCATTATGGATGCGACACGCACTATATTGGACGTTTTCTACCTCACTACCGGCCACTAGCAGAGCTGGCGGCACGTGAAGGTTATCTAAAAAGCCTGAACTAACGACCGCCTCTCAGCAAAACCAAACATAAAACTTTAAACAGTGCACTTTGTGCACTGTTTTTGCATGCGTGTTATTCAGAACCTTTTTTGTCGGCCGATAACAATGAGAGCCATATGTCCCTAGCAGTTATCAGGTAAGCGATTGGATACTTTCTGGATTTTATCCGCAGCACTTCTGGTTTTCATGATGCAAGCCGGGTTTTTATGCCTGGAAAGCGGCCTTGTTCGCAGTAAAAACAGCATCAATGTCGCCGCCAAAAACATCGCTGATTTCATCGTTTCCAGCACCATCTTCTGGGCTGTGGGCTATGCCATCATGTTCGGCAGCAGTGTCAACGGCTGGTTTGGCAGTAGCGGGTTCTTTTTTGGCGAAGAGGCCAGCGGTCACAATATCGCCATCTTCCTGTTTCAGATGATGTTTTGTGGGACGGCCGCCACGCTGGTCTCAGGGGCCGTCGCTGAACGTATGTCCTTTTTCGGTTACCTGATCGTGACCATCACCATCACTCTCCTGGTGTACCCGATCGTCGGTCATTGGGCCTGGGGTGGAATCATCGAGGGTTCACCGGTTGGATGGTTGGAGTTATCGGGATTTGTGGATTTTGCCGGTTCTACCGTCGTTCACTCAGTAGGTGGGTGGGTGGCACTGGCTGCCATTCTTATCATTGGACCACGCAGTGGCCGTTACGACTTGGACCAGAAAATTCCCGGCAGTAATGTCCCCCTTGCGACGCTGGGCTGCCTGCTCTTATGGTTTGGGTGGTTTGGCTTTAACGGTGGCAGTACCCTAGCCTGGTCTGATGCCGTTCCCGGCATTTTACTGCATACCTGCCTGGCGGCTTTCTGGGGCGGCATTGCTTCCACCGTCATGGTTTTTACCCGCGAAGGCTATTGTGACGTTCAGAAAATCATAAACGGCATTCTGGGCGGGTTAGTAGCCATCACGGCCAATTGCCATATTGTCAGCCCGCTTTCAGCCGCATTCATCGGTGGCATCGGCGGCCTGATTGTCTACTGGGGTGAGCACTTGCTCGACCATTTTAAAATTGACGATGCCGTGGGTGTGATTCCCGTTCATCTCTTCGCCGGTATTTGGGGGACTCTGGCCGTCGCCCTCTTCGGCAAAACCGAATTGCTCGACAACGGCCTGACACGACTGCAACAGCTCACCGCTCAGGTTGAAGGCATCGTTGCTATCGGCTGCTACAGCTTTTTTATCTCGCTGGTGGTCCTCGCCCTGATCAACCGTTTTCGCCCCCTTCGGGTCACGTTGGAGATGGAGATACGTGGGCTTAATGTGGCGGAACACCGGGTCAGTACAGAGGTGTTCGAGCTACTTTCTGCCATGCAGCAACACCAGCAGCGCTCGGAGTTTTCAGAACAGGTACCGGAAGAACCCTTTACTGAAGTGGGCCAGATAGCCCACCAATACAACCGGGTAATCGAGAAGGTCAATGAGGAAATACGCCAACGGGATGAAGCCTTTACCGCCTTCCGGCAAAGCGAATATCGCAAGGGAGCAATACTCGAAGCCGCCATGGATTGTATTGTCAGTGTTAACGGGCGCGCTGAAATACTGGAGTTCAACCCGGCAGCGGAACAGTGCTTTGGCATTGGCAAGCGCAAATTGCAGGGCAAGAATTTTTTCAATATGTTCATGTCGGGAAATGTGCGCAACATTGCCCTCGAAAGCCTGTCCCAGGGTTTTACACTTGGCGATGGACTGGTGCTCAGACGCCGCAACATCACCGAATTGAACCGCGCCAACGGGGAAACCTTTCCCGCCGAGGTAGTGATTACCCAAACCTCCGATATGGGCGACTCAAACCAGGAGTACACCCTCCATGTCCGGGATATCACCCAGCAGATCAAGCTGCAGGAAAGGCTGCGGATGCTGGCCTACAAGGATTCCCTGACCGGCCTGTACAACCGCAATTACTTTATGGAGTACCTCAACAAGCGCATCCGTTTTCACCGCACCAATCCCGGCGCTGTCATTCTGATGTTTCTGGATCTGGATCAGTTCAAGAAAATCAATGACACCCTGGGTCACAAGGCCGGTGATGACCTGCTGCATCAGGTCGCCCAACGCCTCAGCAAACTGATCCGCGGCGTCGACCTTATCGGCCGCTGGGGCGGCGATGAGTTTGTAATTGTCATGTCCGGTGATATCAACCTCAAGTCAGCCACCAAGCGTGCTGAGGATATCCTTAAAAAGCTCGCACAGCCCCTGGACATCTCGGGCCACTCTCTCACCGTTCTCACCAGCATCGGCATTGCCATTTCCCCCAACGGCAGCATCAATGGTGACAAGCTCCTCCAGCACGCCGATATGGCAATGTACAAGGCCAAACAGGGTGGACGAAACACCTTCCGAATTTTCTCCGAAGACATGGAAGAAACTGCACACCAGCAGTTCCGCCTGGAGTTTGCATTGCCCAACGCCATCTCCCAGGGCCAGTTATTCCTGCAATACCAGCCAAAGGTGCACTGCGAGAGCAGCGATATTCTGGGTTTTGAAGCACTATTGCGCTGGGAGCACCCGGAACAGGGCCTGATTCCCCCGGGCGAATTCATTCCCGTGATCGAAGATTCCAGCCTGATTGTGCAGGTGGGCGAATGGGTCGTGGAAGAAGCCTTCAGACAGCTTGCCCACTGGAAAAAGCAGGGCCTGAAGCTGCTGCCGGTGGCCATCAATATCTCCGGGCGGCACCTGCATACACCGGGGCTGGTGGATTTCATTCAGATACAATCTCACAAATACCACATCCCCACCTCGCTGATTGAACTGGAGATCACCGAAGGGGTTCTGACCGGGAACACTGAGGAGAGTATCGCGGCAATGGCAGCCCTGAAGGAGTCCGGGATCAAGTTGTCTATCGACGATTTTGGTACTGGCTATTCGTCCCTGAGCTACCTGAAACGATTCCCCATAGACGTCCTGAAAATTGATCGGGCATTTATCAGTGAGTGCGCCAGCAACCCGGAAGATGCCGCCATCTGCTCGGCCATTATCACCGTTGGCCGGAATATTGGCCTGCAAACCATTGCCGAGGGAGTGGAAACCAGGGAACAGCTGGACTTTTTGACCAGCCACGGCTGCGATGCCTACCAGGGTTTTTACTACAGTCGAGCGCTGCCTGCAGCAGAGATCCCAGCCCTGCTAGCAGGCTCCGTGGCGATTAATTTTTAATACTCTGGGCCCGATGTTGATCCACATAACTCATCACTTGTTCAAATGACGTAAAGACTCTTTCTGTCCCCAGTGCATCCAGCGTACCCAACCTTGCCAGGCTCTGTTCCGCTTTCTCGGACAGGCCAACCAACAACACATCACGGCCACTGGCTATTTCCGTCTGAATCAGTTCATCGAGAATCATGGCGGTCGAGGTACCGACCAGTTGCGCCCCCGCTAGGTCAAAAATCATTATTTGATGAGACACCTGCGCAGCGAGACGTCGCCTTAGCCCCCGGCCCACACCGAAGCTCAGCGGCCCTTTCAGGCATAGCATCAAGACGTCCCCTTGCTGGGACTCCAGCCATTGCTCCTCAGGCGGCCGGCCATTTTCCCGGGCATTGGCACCGTTGGTTAGATGGACACTATCCAGCTGAATACTGGTCAAGCGCTCTACGGTGATCAGGTTTGACAGGAATACCCCCACCAGCACGGCGGTAATCAGATCGACAAACACCGTCAGCCCCAGCACCAGCAACATCAGCGCCACGGTATTCAGGGGGAGTTTGCCGATGCGCCGGAAGAAGGGCCAGTCGATAATATCAATACCCACCTTAATCAGAATGCCAGCCAGCACGGCCAAGGGCACATGGGCCGCATACTTGCCTGCACCCAGCATTACCACCAGCAACACCAGGGCATGGATGGCGCCGGAAAATCCGGTTTTGCCCCCGGCTCGAATATTCACCACAGTCCGCATGGTAGCTCCGGCACCTGGCAGTCCACCAAAAAAGCCTGCCAGCGTATTGCCAATACCCTGGCCGACCAGTTCACGATCAGAATCGTGCTGCTGCTTGGTCATGTTATCCGCCACCAGTGACGTCAACAGCGAATCAATGGTGCCCAGCACCGCCAGAAGGACACCGGCGTAGACAAGCTCTCCTACAGCCTCCATATTGATCACCGGCCAGTGCAGGGGAGGAATTCCAGAGGGAATATCGCCAATGATGGCAATGGCTTCCGGGGGCAACCACAGGGCGACAAAGGTCCCTGCAAGCAGGGCGATCAATGGTCTGGGTATCCAGGCATTCCAGCGTGCCGGCCACAAATACATCAGGGCCAATGCCAGTCCCCCTAACGCCAGCTCCTGCCAGTGAATAGATTGCAACCAGTCCGGAAGGCTTATCAGAGCCGCCATCAGTGAGGGTGTTCCAGCATGCCCAAGCAAGGGCCCCAGCTGCAGGATGATGATGATGACCCCGATGCCGGTCATAAACCCGGAGATCACCGGGTACGGTACCAGAATAAAATACTTGCCCAGCTTTAATAGCCCAAAAGCGATCTGTAGCAATCCGGCAATAATGACGGCAGTAAATCCAAGATACAGTCCCGTTTCCGGGTATTTCGCCTGCATGGAGGTAAAAACCCCCGCCATAACCACGGTCATAGGTCCCGTTGGCCCAGAGACCTGGGAGGGTGTACCGCCGAATAATGCCGCAAAAAAACCCACCAACACCGCACCATAAACCCCTGCTACAGGGCCAGCTCCAGATGCCATACCGAA
>SBGI01000004.1 GCA_006227015.1 Gammaproteobacteria bacterium | reverse complement strand
AGTGGCGCCAAGTACTTCATGCTCTCCCATATGCGTGGGCATCTGGCAGATATGGATCGAATCATGGCGATCTGCGAGCGCTACGGTCTGTTCCTGATTGAAGATTGCGCCCACACCATGGGCGCTACCTGGAACGGCAAGAAAAGCGGCACCTTTGGTGACGTGGCTTGCTTCAGCATGCAGACCTACAAACACATCAACTCCGGTGAGGGTGGATTCCTGACAACGCGCCACCCAAACGTGATGGCACGGGCGATTATGCACTCAGGCTCCTACATGCTGTTCGAGCGCCACTTTGCCGCACCGCCAACGGAAGTCTTCGAGCAGATCCGATACGAGACACCGAACTACAGCGGCCGTATGGACAACCTGCGTGCAGCGATTTTGCGTCCGCAGTTGGCGGATCTGGACACCCAGTGTGAACGCTGGAATGCACGCTACCGAATTCTCGAAACGGCGTTTAATACCAGCGATAAGATCTGCATCCCGCCGCGTCCGGACAAGGAAGGATTTGTAGCCAGCTCGATCCAGTTTTCCCTGCCTGGTTTCACCGCTGAGCAGATTCAGGATGTGGTGAAGCGGTGTGGTGAGCGTGGTGTGGTTCTGAAGTGGTTTGGTGACGATGTACCGCGCGACTACACCAGTCGTTATGATAGCTGGCGTTATATCCAAGATATGCCGCAGCTGCCGAAGACTGAGAAGATTTTGTCTACTCTACTGGATATGCGTATTCCGCTGACCTTTACGGAAGAGGATTGCGCACTGATCGGTGAGATCATTGTCGAGGTTGTTGCCAGCTAACAGTCATAAAAAAGCGTCCAAAATATCATGCGTTGGACGCTCTCTTCTATCGGCAGATTCCGTAACTGAGATCTGATCTCTGCCTAAGCTCCTACTTTAAACTGATGCACTAATCCGTCCAGCTCATCACTCAACTCTTTAAGCTGCTTATTCACACGCCCTGCTTCTAACGTGCCGCTTTCGGTTTCGTCTGCAACCTCAGCCATATGGGCAATGCGTTGATAGATCCCTTCCGCCGCTGCGGCCTGCTGCTCAGATGCCTGGGCGATATGATTGTTCATATCCGTCAGTATGGAAATCGCCGCGGTGATGCGTTGGAAGTACTCTCCGGTTTGCTTCACCTGCGATACACCCTTATCCGCCGTCGACTTACTGGCATTCATCACCCTTACTGAGTGACGCGCCTGATTCTGGAGTTCATCAATAATCTCGTGAATCTGCTGCGTAGAGCTTTGAGTGCGGACCGCCAGATTACGAACCTCATCTGCAACCACTGAGAAGCCGCGACCTGCATCGCCTGCGCGAGCAGCTTCAATAGCGGCATTCAACGCAAGGAGGTTGGTTTGCTCAGCAATGCCGTGGATTACCTCCAGCACCTTGCTGATCGCATCACTTTGTTCGTTCAAGCGCGCAATCACTTCGGTTGCCTGAGTCACTTCTTCAGACAGATGCTCAATGACCTCTACGGTGGTTTCGGTAACAGTCATCCCCTGGTTGATCTCATGATAGGCTTCGTTGGTTGCATCCCGTGCTTCAGACGTACTGGTCGCAATTGACTGAACGGAAGCAGTCAGTTCCTCAAGGGAGGCATTTACCGCACGGGAATCTTCCTGCTGCTGACTCACACCCCACTTCGTTTTCTCAACCGTGTTAGACACACTGCTGGATGCTTCGCCAATCACGCGAGTAGAGACAGAAACGTTATTCACGATCGTATGGATCTTATCGAGGAACTTGTTGAAACGACGCTCCAGCTCTGCGATCTCGTCATTGTTACGGATAACCAGTTTTTTATTCAGATCACCGCGACCTTCAGACAGCGCTTCGATGTGGTCACTCATTTCCTGAATGGGTTTGAGCAAAGAATGAGACAACCAATACGCCACCGCGATAACCAGTAACAACGCGATGCCCACCTCAATCAGCAGATGCAGTTTCATCTCTTCAACCGGTGCCAACGCTTCCGCTTCATCCACCTCAGCAATCAACGCCCAGGTAATGTCCTTGATCTGCAATGGGGTGAAAGAGGACAACACCGGGTTTCCGTTGTAATCAATCAGAACACGCGTGTCAGTCTCACCGGAAAGCGCCGCACGGCTTGCATCGGTATCAACACGCCCTTCTGACGGGTTTGCGAAGGAAGCAACAACAGAGTGATTAGTTGGATCAAGGTATGAATCAGAACGCATCAACTTGTCTGGACCGACCAGATAGGTCTCTTCAGTGTCGGCAAATCCAACCCGCTCAGTCATTACTTCGTTCAGGTGATCAATAGAAAGCTGAAGCGCGACGATCATGACTAAATTGCCCGCATCATCAGTAACCGGTTGCCCGATAAACGCTGCAGGGTTGCCGTTGGAAGGTGCATAGGGTTTGAAATCGACAATCACCTGAGAGTTGGTAGCCAGTACTTTTTTGTACAGGTCGCCTAAATTGGAATCCGCATAAGGTCCATCTTTCAGGCTGGTTTTATAATCCGGTTCGCGTTCTACAGAATAGAAAACAAAGCCATCTGAAGAGATCAAAAACAGATCATGATACTGCTCTAACTCTTTGAACTGTTTATAAAAAGTGTGGGCGTCTGAACCTACCTCATCAGAACTGTGATTATGCTCTTGAAGATGGGCAACGCTATTGGCAAGGATAGCGAGATCGGCAAAGCGTTCGGTGAAATAATCCGTCAGAACCAATTTTTTGGCTTCGCGCACACTGGTTAGTTCTTGATAACCACGCTGCATCAATGAGTGTGCAGTATCTGAACTACTTATCCAGATTGCAGCAAGAAGAGGCACGATGCCCATGCTGAGCAGCGCGATGAGAAGCTTTTGACGGATTTTTAGCGCGCGGAACATGCACGACCTCCATGTTGTTGTTTTTTACTTCCAATGCTTCTGTAACAGTAGTCCCGCTCTCAAATAGTGCAAGTGCAACACATCTAAATTAGCCCAATTGTTGATCTCCTATCGACAAACAAGCGCGTCGAAAATCAAATACTTAAAAAATGTAGGCGATTTATATCTATCGCGTTGTTTGATCGCATCGGCTTTGTCTTACGTAAACGTCACATACACCTCGATTAGGTGCGCAAACAGAATCTGTTGAATCAACAGAACACGTAACTCCGTCACAGCTTGAGTCATTTTCTTGTTGCATTCTTTATTTAAGACATATAATACTTATACGACATTTGCGACACGCCAATAAAATGGGGAGCGCGTTATGAGAGAGATCAGATCACTTGTTCTAATTTTGGGCGACCAGCTCAACATGGATAGCCTGATCTTGCAGGGCATCGATGCGGAAGCCGATTGTATTTGCATGGCCGAGGTTACTGCTGAATCAACCGAGCAACTGTCGTCAAAGCAGCGTACAGTGCTGTTTCTGTCGGCGATGCGCCATTTCGCCTGGGACATCTGGTCTCAGGATTACGATCTTATCTACCTTCCTCTCTCTCTTAAGCTCAAAAGCTTCTCGGACGCACTTGAGACAGCACTAAAGGAAGTTAAACCACAACAGCTCAAGTGTGTGATTCCCGGAGATTATCGGGTGATGTGTGAAATCAACGCGTTTTGTGCGGACGTTGGTTTAGCGGTGGAATGGGTAGCCGACGATCACTTTATTGCCAATCCTGGCGAGTTTGGTGAGTGGCTGGGTAAGTACAAAAAGCCCCGCATGGAATACTGGTATCGTCATCTGCGTAAAACCCGCAACATCTTGATGGATGAACACGGAAAACCTGAAGGTGGCGCGTGGAACTACGACAAAGACAACCGTAAAGCATTTCCCAAAGCGGGCCCTAAAGAGCTGCCCCAAGTTCCAACCTTTGAGCCCGATTCAACAACGCAACAGGTTATTGCAGATGTAGATGCGTTGTTACCTAACCTGCCCGGGTCGATTGAACAGTTTAACTGGCCGGTCACACGAAACCAGGCATTGGACGTCTTGGATCACTTCATCAACGAACGACTTACACTGTTCGGTGATTATCAGGATGCGATGTGGACCGATCAGCCGACGCTTTACCATTCAATGATCTCGTCTAGCCTCAATCTTAAGCTATTGAGTCCAGCCGAAGTGATTGAACGTGCGGAAGAAGCCTATCGCCAACAAGGCGCACCGCTTAATGCGGTGGAAGGATTTATCCGACAGGTACTGGGCTGGCGTGAATATGTGCGCGGTCTGTATTGGCAGCATCGAAAAGACTGGATGTCATTTAATGCGCTGCAAGCTGATCGAGAACTGCCTTCATTCTACTGGGATGGAGACACTCAGATGACCTGTATGCGCCAGTCAATCCAGCAGGTACTGAATCTCGGCTACGGCCATCATATTCAACGCTTAATGGTGACCGGCCTGTTTGCCCTACTCTATGGCATCAAACCGGGTGCGGTACATAACTGGTACCTGGCGATGTATGCGGATGCGATCGCCTGGGTTGAGGTGCCGAACACGCTGGGCATGAGCCAGTTTGCAGATGGCGGCGTGGTGGGTTCCAAGCCCTATATCGCCAGCGGAAATTACATCCAGAAGATGTCAAACTACTGCGAGCACTGCCCCTACAACCCCAAACGCGGCCATGGTGAAAACGCCTGTCCGTTTACTACGTTGTATTGGACGTTTATCCATCGCAATCAAAACTGGCTTGCCGATCACCCGCGGCTTGCGATGCAGGTCACTCATTGGCTCAATAAGACGGAAGAAGAACGCATAGCGATTATCCAGCGGTCTGAAGAGATCTATGCAGCGGATTCGCATATCTAAAGCCATTGTTAACCCAAATATACCGCTACTTAATTATCTACAAACCGTTTTAACTTGAGCGCCGCTATAAATATATGGGCGCTCACAGTCCACCGCTGGTTGCTTCTGAATATCAAGGGTGTGCTTTCCATACACCCTTATCTCCTCTTTGCATAATTCACCACATTAGCGCGTGCCAACCCAGATTAGCTAAGGCGCCATATGCAACTTCTCGGCGCCTTTCAACATAATCGGCGACCCATATGATCTGATCATTATTTATCCACGTAGGTGTAAGTGACTCTCAGGAATTTTTCGAACAGGGATAAAACACTAAACCCCGCCCAGCGGGACTGACTCGCTAAAATTGGGAGTACCACCGTGAAAAAAACAATATGTGCACTCGCAGCCACCGCCGCTTTATCAATGCCTTTTACCGCCTCAGCAGATGATCATATGGGTCCTAAAGACATCAATAGCCTCGTCGACGTAGCGCTGGAGGTAAATGCAACTGACCCGTTTACCGGAAGCTTTGATACCCTGATCGCACTGCTAACTGAAGACGTACCCGGTCGCGCAGATATCCTCGCTGT
>SBGI01000102.1 GCA_006227015.1 Gammaproteobacteria bacterium | reverse complement strand
AGAGACCATCTTTTCCAAACAGCACCTCTGTATCAGGGCTAGCCGTCTGTATCTGCTCGGCCAACAACACAGATGATGCCTGGTCAGCCACTACCGCAAAGCGCGGCTTGAAGGTCATGCATAGCGATGCCAGTTTTTCCACCTGAGTGTGAGCCGTCAGGGCAAACACGGAGAAACGCTCCGGGTGTCGCGACACCACATCCAGAGTGCTGTCACCAATCGAGCCTGTCGCGCCTAATACCGTCAGATATTGCATGACTTAAAATTGTATGCCGCTGGAAAGGAAAATCAGGGTGAATAGTGGCAGCGCAGCCGTAATACTATCCACCCGGTCCATCACCCCGCCGTGTCCAGGAAGGATTTTGCCACTGTCTTTTACGCCCCGGTGGCGCTTGATCATGCTCTCCAGTAAATCCCCCAATACAGATGCAAGAGTTGTCACCATAACGATTGCGAACAGCATCAACCAATCCTTACCGGCAAGCTGGAACCAGAGACCGAGAACAAAGACCAATAGCAAATTGGTCAAAATACCCCCTAGCAGCCCCTCAAGAGTTTTTTTCGGGCTAACGTTGGATGCCAAGCTATGACGACCAAACTTGCGGCCAGAGAAATAGGCACCAATATCTGCAAGAGCAACAATCATCACCACCAGCAGAATCAACCAGGGACCGTGTTCACTGTAGCTCAACAGCACAACAGCAACCCATGTTGGCACCAGAACAAAAGCACCCATAATTGCCCGCACCGGTTTATGCCCCCAGAGCAACGCACTGGAGGGATAACCCTGAACCCAAAGTAGCGCCAATGCCCACCACGGAGTTGTCGCCACCAGCAGGCTGTGGCCAATCTCCAGCCCGGGAGGACCATCCAGGGTCATATCCATCTGTAAGGCAGCAGCAAGCAGCAGCAGCGCCATCAATAGCAGATAGCCAACACGCCACACGGGGTTCTCTATACCGGATAAATCTGACCACTCCCAGGCGGCATAGATAACCACTACGGCGACCACCAGAGAAAAAGCCAAGGGGCTGAGCTGAAAAAGGGCTGTTAAAAACAATACGGCGAGGATCACTGCCGTAATCACGCGCTGCTTAAGCATGCTTGTCTACCTCCACACCGGCATCTCGCATACCAAAGCGTCGTTGACGCTGTTTATAGTTATCAATTGCCAAGTCAAAGGCCGCACCATCAAAGTCCGGCCAGTAACAGTCGGCAAAATACAATTCAGAATACGCCAGATGCCAAAGCAGAAAGTTACTGATGCGTTGCTCCCCTGCGGTACGAATACACAAGTCCGGAGGTGGCAGATCGCCCAGACACATTTGTTGTTGTAATCGTTGTTCTGTAATCTCTTCCGGTCTTAAACGACCCATTTGCACCTGTCGGGCCAGTTTGCGGGCGGCTTCGGTAATTTCCCAGCGGCCACCATAATCAACGGCCAAAACCAACGTCCGAGAACCACTGGCGGTTGCCCGCTCACTATCATCAAGCAGTTTCTTGAGTTTGTCGCTGAAATTGTCGCGACGACCGATAAATTTGAGGCAGACACCACGTTCGACAAGCTGCGCAACCTCTTTGCGCAAATAGCTGCCCAAAAGAGACATTAAGGCTTTGACTTCAAGTTCAGGACGCTGCCAATTTTCACTGCTGAACGCAAAGAGGGTTACGATATCGATATTGTGGCGCTGACATCCATCGAGCACATCTCGGACGCGCTCTACACCGACCTCATGCCCTGCCGTTCCCGACAGGCCCCGCTCGGCCGCCCAACGGTTATTGCCATCCATGATAATCGCCACATGGCGCAATGGATGACCAAGAGGTTCACCGGTTTTTTGACTCATGCTGTTCGCGTTCCGGCCAGCGGAATCAGATTTCCATCAGATCTACTTCTTTCACCGACAATAGCTGGTCGACCTGCTGAATATACTTGTCAGTAATTTTCTGAATACTATCTTGTGCCTTGCGCTCGTCATCCTCGCTGATTTCCTTTTCCTTCAGCAGCTCTTTCACATCCGAGAGCACATCACGACGAATATTGCGAATTGCGATACGGGCATTCTCAGCTTCTGCCTTGGCCTGCTTGATAAAGCCCTTGCGCGTCTCTTCAGTGAGTGCCGGCATTGGCACCCGAATCAGCTCCCCGGTCGTCACAGGGTTAAGACCCAGGTCTGATTTCATAATGGCCTTTTCCACATCGGGAACCAGGCTTTTTTCCCAAACAGAAATTGACAGCGTGCGGGCATCGAGGACACTGACATTACCCACCTGATTCAGAGGCGTGTCAGCGCCGTAATAGGAAACCATCAAGCCATCGAGCAAACTGGGATGCGCACGGCCGGTACGAATTTTATTAAACGCACCACTCAGCGAATCAATGCTTTTTGACATGCGCTGTTCTGCATCTTTTTTAAGGTCTTCAATCATCAAAACTTTCCTCAATCAACGTCCCTTCATCGCCGCCAACAACTATGCTCAACAATGCACCGGGTTTAGACATGCGAAACACCCGCAGCGGCATATCGTGCTCACGGCAAAGGCAAATAGCTGTGAGATCCATGACCCCCAGTTTTTGTTGCAGCGCGTCATCGTACGTGAGCCGTGAATACATGGTGGCAGAGGGGTCTTTCATTGGATCTGCAGAGTATACACCGTCGACTTTGGTAGCCTTCAGCACGATCTCGGCACCAATCTCAATACCTCTCAGGCAGGCAGCAGAATCGGTAGTAAAGAATGGGTTGCCAGTTCCGGCAGAGAAAATGACAACATCGCCACTGGCGAGATATCGAACAGCTGTTCTGCGATCATAATGCTCAACCACACCGCTCATGGGTATTGCCGACATTACTCGCGCGGAAATATTGTTACGGTCCAGAGCATCACGCATGGCAAGGCCATTCATCATGGTTGCCAGCATGCCCATATGGTCACCGGTTACACGTTCCATGCCCGCTTCATGCAGAGCCGCACCGCGGAACAGGTTGCCACCACCGATCACCAACCCAACCTGAACGCCAATGCCAACCAGCTGACCAATTTCCAAAGCCATGCGATCAAGGACTTTAGGGTCGATACCAAAACCCTCTTCGCCCATCAACTCTTCACCACTCAGCTTGAGCAGGATCCGCTTGTACTTCTTGTCTTTTGTACCAGGCATACAGTGGGCACTCCGAAAGTGGGATTAATCGGGCGTATATAATAACGGGGGCCGCAGCCCCCGTCTTCAGATCATTTGGCTGCGCCGACCTGAGCCGCCACTTCTGCGGCAAAATCCACTTCTTCTTTCTCGATTCCCTCACCTACCTCAAAACGAACAAAGGATTCAACATCGGCACCGGCGTCTTTAACCAGCTTGCCGACCTTGATTTCAGGGTCTTTCACGAAGGGCTGTGCAACCAGGCTGGATTCAGCCAGGAATTTGCTGATACGACCTTCTATCATTTTGGCAATAATTTCTTCCGGCTTTCCGCTTTCGCGAGCTTGGGCAGCAAAAATTTCGCGCTCTTTTTCCACCAGCTCTGCCGGCATGTCTTCCGGTTTTACAACCTGCGGATTCACGGCAGCAACATGCATAGCCACGTCTTTTGCCAATTCGGCATCTCCAGCCGTCAGGCCTGTGAGAACGGCAATGCGGTTGTTACTGTGAACATAGCTGCCCACAACTGGCGCCTCGATCAAAACCACGCGACGCACAGCGATATTTTCACCAATCTTTTGTACCAGCGCCTGACGGGTTTCTTCCATCTCGGCAGCCAGTGCCGCGGCGTCAGTTTGTTTGTCACTAAATGCCTTTTCAACCACAGTGTTCACAAAAGACAGGAAGTTTTCATCCCGAGCCACAAAATCTGTTTCGCTGTTAACCTCAACCAACACGCCATAGCTGTTGTCGTCGGCCACTTTGATAGCCACCACACCTTCAGCGGCGGTACGACCAGCTTTTTTAGCGGCCTTCATACCACTGGATTTGCGCAGATCATCGATCGCCTTCTCGATATCCCCTTCCGCTTCAACTAATGCTTTTTTACATTCCATCATGCCGAGGCCTGTGCGCTCGCGCAGTTCTTTTACCAGAGATGCAGAAATAGCTGCCATCTGTTAATTCCTCTCAATCATTTTGTTTAACTGGAAAAAAGGGGGCGATGCCCCCTTTTGATTTCAGTGGCATTCACAGCTTCTGCTGTGAATGCTTATTCTGCAGCCGCTTCGTTATTGTCGCTGGCGCTTTCTTCTTCTACCACTTCAACAAATTCGTCCTTGCTAGTGGCGTTGCTGGACTGAGCCTTGCCCTCAAGAATCGCGTCGGCAATAGCTGTGGTATACAGTTTGATCGCACGAATAGCATCATCGTTACCGGGGATCACATAATCCACACCATCGGGATCACTGTTGGTATCCACCACACCAATAACAGGAATACCCAGCTTGTTGGCTTCCTGGATAGCGATACGCTCATGATCCACATCGATCACAAACAGCATATCGGGCAAACCGCCCATTTCCTTGATACCACCAATGGAACGTTCAAGCTTCTCCATCAGGCGGGTTCTCATCAGCGCTTCTTTCTTGGTCAATTTTTCAAATGTACCGTCCTGGCTTTGTGTTTCCAGTTCACGGTAGCGGCGAATAGACGCGCGGATAGTTTTGTAGTTGGTCAACATACCACCGAGCCAGCGGTGGCTGACAAACGGCATACCGGCACGTTGTGCCTGCTCGACAATGGATTTCTGGGCGGCGCGCTTGGTGCCTACCATCAATACTTTATTGCCGTTGGCTGCAACCTGGCGCACCACTTCCAGCGCTTCATTAAAAGCGGGTACGGTGTATTCGAGGTTGAGAATATGAATCTTGTTGCGGGCCCCGAAGATATATTGATCCATCTTGGGGTTCCAGAAGCGGGTCTGGTGACCGAAATGCACACCAGCCTGCAACATGTCACGCATGCTTACACTTGCCATTAAAAATTCCTCGTTAGGGTTAAACCTCCACATACCCCACCAATCAACCCCTCGCGGAGCACCCAGACTGACGTGTCGGTACGTGTGTGTCGTTAAGTTAATCAAACCTCCGTGGCACACTGCCCGGAAGCGGTGCGCTTTATACCACATTCATTATAGTTATTGAAGCAAAAACCACCCCTATCCGACGGATGCCACTACCCGCGACAATCCGTTACAATGTCCCGCTTTATCCGCTTACCTGAGCCCTTGGAAACCGATATTTATGGCCGCCTGCATCCAAACCGCCGAAGAACTGGAAAAAATGCGTGAAGCCGGAAGGCTGGCAGCCGAAGTTCTGGAAATGATCGAGCCCTACGTGGTACCCGGAGTAACCACGGGTGAGCTTGATCGCATTTGTCATGATTACATGGTTAACGAGCAGAAGGTCATTCCCGCCCCTCT
>SBGI01000142.1 GCA_006227015.1 Gammaproteobacteria bacterium | reverse complement strand
GATTCAAGGAGCTTTGCGGAGCACAGTCCGTCGAGGGGCGCTATTATCGGTATTCAGTGTTTTCAGAGCAACTAAGACTGGTGAATATCTGGTACATCAGTTCATCTATGATTGATTTGGGTCAGAAAAGCCGGTTTTTACCTGTCTGCGGCGGCCTAAGTTAGAGCGGAATAAAAGCCATGGTTGCGACATTCTGGGCCACCGCCTTGATAACCCGCTGATTTTTCTCTGCCATGATGGTAGCAATCATATCCTGCAGCGCAATCAACTTGCCGAATAGTCTTTCGTAACTGAGGTTACGCCGCTCGCCGCGCCAGCTGTTGGTGAGAATCAGGGGGTTGTTGTTTGCATCGTGACTGCGGGCAATTCGCCACAACGCAATCTCTATGTTGCGGGCACTGTGGTAAAGCTTTTGCGGGTCAAGCTCGGAAAGCAGGTAGAAATCGGTTTGATAACCATAGGATTCCCTGATCATATCCGTTAAACCAACCACAAGCGCAAACACACGATCGCCGCTATAGGCCGGATCGACGGATAGCTCGATGGCCTTGATCCCGGTCACTGGCAATTCACTGAACTGCAATTTGCCCGGTGTATCGAAAATCTGTGATACGCGCTGTTCGATACTCGGGTCGCGGCCCTTGTGCAGTTCTCTCGGATTGCGTTTGTAGAGCTTCACCGTCAATTTCCTTAACAGTGATTCCACTTCCCGATAATGGGCGTCGGACACCATATCAATATCGGTTTTAGCCAGGTTCTTAACCTTGAAGGGGGAATTCCCGCAAGCCACGAGCAACAGGCAAATCCAGCACAATATGACTCTGCGCGCGAGTGTCACAACAAATCCCACGTATACATATCAATCTCCAAACGGCCTCGCTAAAATACCACACCTCGTTTCCCCGACCACAAAAGTACTTTTCCAGCATGTCGATACTGTCACTTCCGCCACTCAATGCCCCGGGCGACAAACGCCTTTGGCAGGGTGTCTACGGCGCCGGTGCCGCTCTCACTATCGCAGAGGCCAGCCAGCAACACCTGGGGCTAACCATGGTGATTACCGACTCGGCCCGCGCCGCGATGGAGCTGGAAACAGAACTCCGCTTTTTTCTAGACGACAGCTATCCGGTTTTTCATTTTCCCGACTGGGAAACTCTGCCTTACGACCTGTTCTCCCCTCACCAGGACATTATTTCCGAACGTCTACGCACCCTGTTCCGGTTACCACAGGCCACCACAGGTGTCGTGGTCGTTCCGGTCAGCACGTTGATGCACCGTCTGCCACCACGGGAGTTTGTGGGCCAGCGTGCCTTTGACTATTGCACGGGAGACCACGTCAATCTGGATAAGCTGCGGGGCCAGTTGGAGGCCGCCGGCTACCATTGCGTGGATACGGTCGTGGAACATGGGGAGTTTGCAGTCCGTGGCGCCCTGATCGATATTTTTCCCATGGGAGCCAACCTCCCATTTCGCATTGACTTGTTTGATGACGAAATTGAAACACTGCGTACGTTTCATCCGGAAACACAGCGCACACTGGAGCAGACAGACACCATCTGCCTGCTGCCGGCCCGTGAAGTGCCGCTGGACAAGGTGTCAATCAAACGCTTTCAGGACAACTGGCTATCGCAGTTTGATGTGGATGAGCGCCGCTGCCCGGTATTTCGCGATGTCAGCGAAGGCATTCCCTCCCAGGGGGTCGAATATTTTCTTCCCCTGTTTTTTGACCAATGCGTCAGTCTGTTTTCCTACCTGCCTGACAACTGTCAGCTCTTTACCGCCGGCGGCGTAGAACAGGCTGCAGATAAATTCTGGCATGATGCCAGCCAGCGCTACCAGGAATACAACGTCGACCCTTGCCGCCCGCTGCTGCCGCCGAAGGACGTCTTTATCCCGGTTGAAGAATTATTTGCCTCGCTGAAAGCCTACCCACGAACTGTCCTGAAGGGCGACGAAAAAACCGACCAGTCAAACTTGTCGCTGGCGCTGTGCCCGCTGCCCGATATCAGCGTGGACGCCAAAGCTGAAAATCCCTTAAAAAAGCTCTCTAACTTTCTGGAAAGCACCTCACAACGGGTGCTGATTTGTGCCGAATCCGCGGGCCGTCGGGAAAGCCTGCTGGAGCTATTACTACAGGCCCGGGTAAAGCCCGCCAGCATCAGCGACTGGCAGACCTTCGTGTCGGGCACCGAGCCACTCGGTATCACCACCTTCCCACTCACCAGAGGTTTCAGCCTGGAAAAACCTCCACTGGCAGTTATCTCCGAAACAGAATTATTCGGCCAGCAAGTAATGCAGCGTCGGCGCCGCAGCAAACAACGGGAAGATGCCGACCAGGTCATAAAAAACCTTACAGAACTTCGGGTCGGTGCGCCTGTGGTACATATGGATCATGGTGTCGGTCGATACCTGGGACTGCAGACCATTGATGCCGCCGGTGAGACGCAGGAGTTCCTGACGCTGCAATATGCGGATGAAGCCAAACTCTACGTACCGGTATCGTCCCTGCACATGATCAGCCGCTACAGCGGCTCGGAAGAAGAACTTGCCCCACTGCACAGGCTCGGTAGTGAGCAATGGCAGAAAGCCAAAAACAAGGCACTGAAACAGATACGCGACACCGCCACGGAATTACTGGACATCTACGCCACCCGGGCAGCTCGTAAAGGGTTTGCCTGCCTTGACCCGGAAGCAGACTACAGGGCTTTCAGTGCTGATTTTCCCTTTGAGGAAACCCCGGATCAGCTGGAAACCATCGAAGCTGTCAAGAAAGATATGCTGGCAGAGCAGCCCATGGACCGGCTGGTGTGCGGCGACGTGGGGTTTGGCAAAACCGAGGTGGCAATGCGTGCCGCTTTTATCGCTGTCTCCAGCGGAAAACAGGTGGTGATGCTCGTTCCCACTACCCTGCTGGCACACCAGCACCTGGACAATTTTCGCGACCGCTTTGCCAATTGGCCAGTGACCATTGAAGAACTATCCCGCTTCCGCACGGAAAAAGAACAGAAGCAGGTGCTCGATCGTGCCGCCGAAGGCAAGGTGGATATTCTGATCGGCACTCATAAACTACTGCATGCCAAGGTCAACTACCAAAACCTCGGTCTTCTGATCATCGATGAGGAACACCGCTTCGGGGTAAGACAAAAAGAAAAGATTAAAGCGCTACGTGCCGAAGTGGACATACTCACCCTGACGGCTACACCCATCCCCCGGACTCTGAATTTGTCCATGTCCGGCATTCGCGACCTGTCCATCATCGCCACACCTCCGGCACGTCGGTTGTCAGTCAAATCCTTTATCCGCCAGAGCGACCCGCGGGTGATTCGCGAAGCGGTACTGCGGGAAATTCTGCGCGGTGGCCAGGTCTACTTTCTTCACAACGAAGTCAAGACCATCGCCAAAACAGCGCGTGAGTTACAGGAGCTGATCCCCGAAGCACGCCTTGAAATTGCTCACGGCCAGATGCGCGAGCGGGAGCTGGAAAAAGTCATGTCTGACTTTTACCACCAGCGTTTCAACGTGCTGGTGTGCACCACAATTATTGAAACCGGCATCGACATTCCCAGTGCCAACACCATTCTGATCGACCGCGCCGATAAACTGGGGCTGGCGCAGCTGCATCAACTGCGCGGCCGCGTGGGCCGTTCTCACCACCAGGCCTATGCCTACCTGTTGACCCCGGAACCCAAAACCATGACCGATGATGCGGTCAAAAGGCTGGAAGCCATCAGTGCAGCTGACCACCTGGGCTCCGGCTTTACGCTGGCAACCCACGACCTGGAAATTCGCGGTGCCGGGGAGTTGCTGGGGGAGGATCAGAGTGGCCATATCCAATCCATCGGTTTTACCCTCTACATGGAGCTGCTTGACCGTGCCGTGGATGCCATCCGCAAGGGCAAATCCATTGAATTCGATATCCCCCTTGCCGAGGAAATTGAAATCAACCTCAATATCCCTGCGTTAATCCCGGAAGACTACCTTCCCGATGTCCACATGCGACTGATCATGTACAAGCGCATTGCCAATGCGCAGTCTGATGAGGAGTTGAAAGAACTGCAGGTGGAGATGATTGACCGCTTTGGCTTATTGCCCGAGCACCTGAAAAACCTGTTCAGAGTCACAGCCCTGAAACTTGCCGCACGCCAGTTGGGGATCTGTAAGGTAGAATCCGGCCCAACCGGTGGACGAGTCGAGTTTGGCAGTGATACCGTGGTGGAACCACTGACGATTGTACAAATGGTGCAGAAAGAGCCCAATATCTTTACTCTGCAGGGGGCCTCTACACTGAAATTTGCAATACCGACAAGCACTATCGAGCAGAGACTTGTTCAGATACAGGCACTCCTGGAAAGACTCACGCCAAAGGAAACAGGACGTCAATGAAATTCCCCTTCCGCTCACTTTTTGCCCTTCTGTTTTTATGGCTACCGGAAATCTCTTCGGCAGAAGAAACTCAGCCCTGGTATCAGGTGGAGATACTGGTGTTTACGCAACAGGATCTCTACGGGGATGAAAAGCACCGTACTGACATCGAGCTAAGTTACCCGCAAGACTGGATCACCCTGGAAGGCTCAGACCTGCGTAGACTTCCCGTACCCCTGCTGGAAACAACAGAGGTCGCAACAGAACTTCCCGAAGATATTCCTGCGGACATAAACAATGTTCTCGACACCGCTGTCCCGTCGGAAACACCAGAGCAAGAAACATCAGCATACAAAGAGCCACCCTTTGTGCTGCTTGATAAAAAAGGCTATGAACTCGGCCCCGAAAACTACACTCTGGGCAGAGCACCGGGATATCGGGTGTTGTTGCACTGGGCATGGCGCCAACCCGGACTGGATATCGACAACAGCCCCTGGGTGCTACTGGCCGGAGGTGAACGGTATGGCGAACACCACGAGCTGGAAGGCAGCCTGCGTGTGGTGCTGAACCGTTACCTTCACGTTCAGGCCGACCTCTGGCATACCCGCTTTGGGCCACCACAGGCCACCTCAGCAGTAACAGACTCATCCTATCAACAGCCTGACCAGGCCAACAGCGACCAGCAGAGCACTGGCGAGAGCTTGGTCACACCTGCCTGGCCTACACTGCCCGAACAGCCCTGGCGGGAAACCGCTGAACTGCCGGTATCAAGTACAGACTACCCAGGAACCACCAGTCAGACCGAGGCACCTGCCTGGGCTTATGAAACGCCACAGTTTGCGATCACTGATCTTGTCGCGCTGAGCCAGTCCACACGTCTACAACTGGGGGAACTAACCTACCTGGATCACCCCAATCTGGGTGTTCTGGTGCTTGTGAACCGATACGAGAATCCTGAGGGAAACACGCCCTAGGGCTTTACGCTGCCACCTTTGCCCGTCTCCGGCTTCTTTGACATCTGCTCGGCCCTATCAACAAAATGGCCCAGACCTGAACGTTTGTCCGCCGACTTGTTGGCTGACGATGGCGATTCACTACTGAAGCGCTGTTCAATCACCGTTTCGGCACTGCTGCTCTCACATGGCCGGTCGCTGAAGCTGGTCTTTCCTTTATCGTCAACACACTTG
>SBGI01000122.1 GCA_006227015.1 Gammaproteobacteria bacterium | reverse complement strand
TGGGATATGTTGAAAAGCCTCAAACTGCGCAGTAAAGGGGTGAATTTCGTCGCCTGTCCCAGTTGTTCCAGACAAAATTTTGATGTCATCAAAACTATGAACGAGTTGGAAACCAGGCTGGAAGATATCACCACACCGATAGATGTCGCCGTCATTGGCTGTATTGTCAACGGTCCGGGGGAGGCCAAGGAAGTGGACCTGGGACTGACTGGTGGCACACCAAATAACCTGGTGTATATCGACGGTCAGCCCAGCCAGAAGCTGGCACAGGAAAATCTGGTTGATGAGCTGGAGCAATTGATTCGCACCAAGGCCAGCCAGAAGGCAGCACAACAAGAAAATCTGATAGCGAAGTCCTGATGAAAAAAATTCAATCCATCCGGGGGATGAATGATCTTCTGCCCGATGAGTCGCCTGTTTGGCAATATCTGGAAAAAACCGTTTCCGAGCTGGTGTCCAGGTACGGCTACCGGGAAATCCGTTTTCCTATTCTTGAGCCCACCGAGTTGTTCAAGCGCTCTATTGGTGAAGTGACTGATATCGTTGAAAAGGAAATGTACACCTTTGACGATCGCAATGGCGACAGCGTTACCCTGCGCCCCGAGGGCACAGCGGGTTGTGTGCGTGCCTGTGAACAGCACGGACTGACCTTTAACCAGGTGCAGAGACTCTGGTATCAGGGACCAATGTTTCGCTACGAGCGTCCGCAGAAGGGTCGACTGCGGCAGTTTCATCAAATCGGTATCGAGGTGTTTGGATTGGACGGTCCGGATATCGATGCTGAACAGCTGGTCATGATCTGGAGGTTATGGCAGCAGTTAGGGGTCGATAAGGTAGTGACCTTGGAGGTCAACTCACTCGGCACCGTGGAATCCCGTGGTCGCTATCGCGATGCCCTGGTGGATTTTCTCGAAGCGCGTAAAGAGCTGCTCGACGAGGATAGCCAGAGACGGTTGTACAGCAACCCCATGAGAATCCTGGATAGCAAGAACCCGGAAACTCAAAAACTACTGGATGGTGCACCGCAGCTGGCCGATTTTCTGGAAGAGGAATCCCGCCAGCACTTTCAGCAGCTGCTGGCCTTGCTGGATGGTGCAGGTGTTCCCTACACAGTGAACCCCAGATTGGTCAGGGGGTTGGACTATTACGGCAAGACGGTATTCGAGTGGGTAACGGACGCACTGGGCGCCCAGGGTACCGTCTGTGCCGGTGGCCGATACGATGGTCTGGTAGAACAGCTGGGCGGCAAACAAACGCCGGCTGTTGGTTTTGCCATGGGCATCGAGCGTTTGGTATTGCTGCTTGACGCCGCTGGTGTGGTACCGGATAGTATCGCCCGGCAAGTTGACGTCTATCTGCTGGCAGCAGGAGATGTTCAGGTTCAGGCTTTGCAGCTGGGTGAAACCTTGCGAAGCCAGTGTCCGCAATTACGCCTACAAAACCATTGTGGTGGTGGTAGCTTCAAGAGTCAGATGAAAAAAGCTGACCGTTGTGGCGCGCAGATAGCGCTTATTCTCGGTGAAGATGAAGCGGCCAGCGGCAATGTGTCCGTGAAGTTTTTGCGTGAGGAAAAACCCCAGCAAATAATGAGCATTGCCGAGGTACTGGCGATGCTGAACGAGTACGATTTTAGTAAAGGTGAGGTTTAACAGTGGCAGAACATCTCAGCGAAGAGGAACAGCTGGAAAGTCTCAAACGCTGGTGGAAAGAGAACGGTCTGTCCACGGTGATTGTGGTTGTACTCGCCGTGGGCGGGTATTTTGGCTGGGACTTATGGAAAGGTCATCGTCAGGCTCAGGCGGAAGCGGCCTCAGTTGTTTATCAGCAGATGATGGAAGTGGCACAGGTTCAGCCCGGGCAAACACTGGAGCCAGAGCAGCGCCAGCAAGCGACAGCGCTTGCAGAGCAGCTGAAAAATGAGCATGCCGGTACTCAGTATGCACGCTATGCAGCTATGTTGCTGGCTCGCTTGGCCGTGGAAGCCGATGACATAGATGCGGCTAAAAGCCAGCTTGAATGGGCAGAAAAGGGCGCCGATGACGGGTTAATGCTTATTATCAAGCTGCGCCTGGCCCGACTGGAAGCTGCCGCGGGCAATCTGGACACAGCCATTGGCATGTTGCAGGGTGCTGAAGCCGGCGCCATGGCCTCGGCCTATGCGGAGGCAGTCGGCGATTTTCACGTGATGAAGGGTGATAAGGAGGCAGCTTATGACGCTTACCGCGAAGCCCTGCAAAAACTTGTGCTCAATGACAATCAGACTCGTACCATCATCGAGTTGAAGCTCAACCATGTGGCACCCAAGGTTGAAGCCCCAGGTCCGGTTGATACAGCAGAGGGAGATGCTTGATGAGACATTTATCCTGGCTGCTGGCAGCATGCCTGTTGATCTCCGGGTGCAGTATTTCCTCCCTTAAGGAAACGCTCGGCAGCCCCAAGGTTGATGACGATGGTGCGAAGATTGCGCCTGCCGCACTGCAGGATTTCATGCAGGAAGCCCGGTTTACCAAGCGCTGGTCTACCAATGTCGTCGGCAAATATCGTTCGGTGAATGGTGGCATTCGTCCCGCTATTCTCAACGGTACGGTCTACGTAGCCGATAGCCAGGGTGAAGTGGCTGCTGTTGATGCCACTTCCGGGGAAAAGCGCTGGAATGTGGAATTGGACGTCGACATTGGCGGTGGCGTCGGCGTGGGGGGCGACCTTGTTCTTGTCGGTAGTACCCTGGGTGATGTGTTCGCACTGGATGCCAACACCGGTGAGCAGCGCTGGCATACTTACGTGAGCAGTGAGATATTGGCGGCGCCCGGTACCAACGGTATTGTGGTCGTTGTGCAGTCACAAGACGGGCGCGTAGTAGGCCTGAAAGCCGAAGATGGAGAAAAACTCTGGGTCTTCGAAGCGGATGTGCCGGTACTTACATTGCGGGGTACCACATCGCCTCAGGTGGGCTACGATGCTGTTATTGTCACCTTTGCCAATGGCAAGGTGCACGCCCTGAACCCGAACTCTGGTGAAGAGATTTGGGAAAACCGGGTAGCAGTACCCCAGGGGCGCACCGAGCTTGAGCGCATGGTGGATATCGATGGTCAGCCAGCACAGTCAGGTGAAGTGCTTTATGTTGCCAGCTATCAGGGCCGAATTGGTGCAATAGCCCGCTCCACGGGCCGTGGTATCTGGTATCAGGATGCGTCAACTACGCGCGATCTCGCCTTCGGGCTGGAACAGATTTACCTGGTTCAGAAGAATGACGCCGTGGAGGCAATGCGTGCCAGCAGCGGGCAGCAATTGTGGCTGAATGCACAATTAACCTATCGCAAGTTGAGTAGCCCGGCCGTTTTCAGTGGTTCTGTGGTTGTTGGTGACGCAGAGGGATTCCTGCATGCCATGTCCCAGACTGACGGTCATTTTGTCGCTCGTGCTAAAGTGGGATCTGGTGTAACTGCGCCCATGTTGGTCGATGGCGAAACCCTTTATGTACTGGATAACAGCGGTAAATTGTCTGCCTTTAGCATTGAGTAAATGGCTGTAGAAATTGTCGATGCCGCCCTTTGTCTGAAGGGCGGCTTTTTGTATTTACAGGGAAAGAAAAAACGCAGTACAACTACCCCAGAAGTTGGGAAATCGGGTGCTATACCCGGAGAATTTTTGAGTACGGTGAAATGATCCCAGTAATCGCTTTAGTTGGCCGGCCAAATGTAGGCAAGTCAACGTTATTTAATCGGTTGACCAAAAGCCACGATGCACTGGTTGCGAATTATCCAGGCCTAACCCGTGACCGAAAGTACGGTGAAGGAGAGTTTCAGGGCCGCCGTTATATGCTGATCGACACCGGTGGTATTACCGGTGAAGAAGAGGGCATTGATTCAGCCATGGCAATGCAGTCGATGCAGGCCATTGAAGAGGCCGATGCGGTTCTACTGGTGGTAGATAGCCGCGATGGGCTTACCCCCGTTGACAGGCGTCTGGCGGAGGAGATGCGGAGCAAAGGCCGCAGGGTATACCTGGTTGCCAATAAAATTGATGGCATCAACCCCGATGTCGCCATGGCCGAATTTTTTGAGCTGGGTATTCAGGATATCTACCCTACCACAGCAACCCACGGCCGCGGTGTCCGTCAGTTGATGGAAGCGGTGCTCAGTCCATTTCCCGAGGAGGTTCCGGCCGAGCCAGAAGAAGCGGAACGCGGCATTAAAATTGCTGTTATCGGTCGCCCCAATGTCGGAAAGTCAACATTGGTTAATCGGTTGCTGGGAGAAGAGCGGGTAGTTGTCTTCGATATGCCGGGCACCACCCGAGACAGTATCTACATTGATTACGAGCGGGGCGGCAAAAACTACACTCTGATTGATACCGCGGGGATACGGCGTCGCAAAAACATTAAATTGGCGGTTGAGAAATTTTCCATCGTAAAAACCCTGCAGGCCATCGAAGATGCCAATGTGGTGGTTTTGCTGATCGATGCCAGCGAAGGCCTGGTTGATCAGGATTTACACCTGATGGGCACGACCATCGAATCTGGCAGGGCACTGGTGCTGGCGGTCAATAAGTGGGATGGGCTTGAGGCGGACAGTAAGGCCTGGATCAAAACAGAACTGGAGAGACGCCTACGGTTTGTGGATTTCGCAGATGTGCACTTCATTTCTGCGCTCCATGGTACCGGTGTAGGTCATCTTTACGAATCCATTGAAAAAGCGTTTTCAGCTGCCACCGACAAGCTGGGCACTAACCGACTGACGCGTATCCTTCAGGATGCGGTGACGGAACACCAGCCGCCCATGGTCAGGGGTCGACGCATCAAGCTACGTTACGCGCATGCCGGAGGGCAGAATCCGCCAGTGATTGTGATACATGGTAATCAAACCGACGAAGTGCCCAGTCATTACACCCGGTACCTGGAAAAAGTTTTTCGTAAGGCTCTGGATCTGCACGGTACACCGGTCAAAATCGAATACCGTTCCAGTGACAACCCCTATGCGGGAAAAAAGAATAAACTGAGCGCCCGCCAGGTGGCAAAAAAACGGCGTCTAATGAAACACGTCAAAAAGAAATAAGTGTCTACACGGCTCAGGCTGCGGCGAGGGACTCATCGCGTATCAGCAGCTGATAGCTGGTGACAAAATCTCTCGCCGAGCCCTGCGGCCGTGAGCGAAAGTGACGATGCCAGAAGGTGCCCAGGGCAGCAATGTTCGCCGGACTTGGCAACGTCTGCTCAGCACGCCGATAAATCATCCAGGCTATGGCTGTGGCATATTTCAGGTTGGTGGCAAGCTCACCGTGGGGATCCTTGAGAAAACTGTGTTGGCCGGCGATACCGCGAATATCACTGGCCAATTGAGGATGATGAATCAGGTAATTATCCCAAACCGTTTTGTGCATACTGGGGGTTATGCGGAAAAGGCCAACTCTTCGCCCCTCATGCCATCCTCCCAGTCCGGACTCATGTGCCGCCGTTCCCAACAGCAGGTTCTCAGCAGCTTGTGACCAATCGTTCAGGTAGTTCAGGGTTTCCCGAATGACCAGATGACGTAAATCCCCAGCAGTAAAAATCATGAT
>SBGI01000200.1 GCA_006227015.1 Gammaproteobacteria bacterium | reverse complement strand
CGTTTCGGCTCGTTCAGTGACAATACTTTGGTGCCGCTAATGGGCAGGCGCACCCCGTAGGTGAATTTATTAACAAGAATGAAATCGCCAACCTTCAGTGTAGGAATCATCGAACCGGAAGGAATCTGAAATGGCTCAAAAAGAAAGGAGCGCAGTACAAATACCAATAGCAATACAGGAAAAAAGGAGCCACTGTACTCAATCCAGGTGGGCACGGGCTGATCTGGCAGACGTTTTTTTGCCAGGAATAACCGGTCTGCAAACCAGACCAGTCCGGATACCACCACCAGAATGAATAACACCAGTGGAAAATCAAAATCCATGAATCACCTCAACTATCCGTTTTTAGCACGGCAAGGAACGCTTCCTGGGGTATTTCAACACTACCCACCTGTTTCATGCGTTTTTTACCCTCTTTCTGCTTTTCTAACAGTTTTTTCTTACGGGTCACATCGCCACCATAGCATTTTGCCGTAACATTTTTACGCAGCGCCTTCACAGTAGTGCGGGCAATAATGTGACCACCAATGGCCGCCTGAATGGCCACATCAAACATTTGTCTGGGAATTAATTCGCGCATTTTCTCCGTGAGCTGACGTCCTTTGAACTGGGAATTATTGCGATGGATGATAACGGCTAGAGCATCTACTTTATCCCCGTTGATCAATACATCCAGCCTGACCAATGGTGCAGGTTGAAAGCGCGTAAACGAATAGTCGAGTGAGGCGAAACCACGGCTCACCGATTTCAGGCGATCAAAAAAGTCCATCACTACTTCGCTCATAGGCAGCTCATAGGTCAGAGACACCTGACCACCTACAAACTGCATATCTTTCTGTATACCCCGTTTTTCTACACAGAGTGTGATGACATTGCCAAGGTAATCCTTGGGTACCAGAATATTGGCTTCACAAAGCGGTTCGCGCATCTCCTCTACGTAAGCGGGATCAGGCAAGTCCGAGGGATTGGAAATATAAATAACGGAGCCATCGGTCTTGAGTATTTCGTAGACCACGGTAGGTGCCGTTGTAATTAAGTCGAGGTCATATTCACGTTCCAGGCGTTCCTGGATGATTTCCATATGCAGCATGCCAAGAAAACCACAGCGGAAACCAAAACCCAGCGCATCTGAACTCTCAGGTTCGTAGAACAACGACGCATCATTCAAAGTCAGCTTTGCGAGAGCGTCACGAAAGTCTTCAAAGTCATCAGAACTGACTGGGTACATGCCGGCGTAAACCTGTGGTTTCACCTTCTGGAAACCCGGTAAGGCAGGCACATCTGGCGTTTGGCTATGGGTAAAGGTATCACCCACCGGCGCACCATGAATATCCTTGATGCCAGCCACTACAAAGCCCACTTCACCGGCTTTTAAGACCCCTGTCTCTTTGTGTTTCGGGGTAAAAACCCCAACGCTGTCGACAACATGAGCCTTGCCAATCGACTTGGCAAGGACCTTATCTTTCACCTTCAGGGTTCCCTGGGTAACTCTGACAAGGGAAACAACGCCCAGGTAATTATCAAACCATGAATCAATGATCAGAGCTTGCAACGGCGCATCGACATCTCCCTCAGGTGCCGGAACTTTTGCAACCAGCTCCTCAAGGATATCGTCAATACCAAGCCCCGTTTTGGCACTACATCGAACCGCATCATGGGCATCAATGCCGATAATATCTTCTATCTCCGCAATCACCTTGTCGGGATCTGCCTGCGGCAGGTCCATTTTGTTCAAGACAGGTATAACCTCCAAGCCCTGGGCAATCGCGGTATAACAATTGGCAACAGACTGTGCTTCGACGCCCTGACCGGCATCAACGACTAGCAGTGCACCTTCACAAGCCGCCAGGGACCGGGAAACTTCGTAGGAAAAGTCCACGTGTCCTGGAGTATCAATGAAATTGAGCTGGTAGGTTTTACCGTCACGGGCCGTGTAGTCGAGCGTCACACTCTGGGCTTTAATGGTAATTCCACGTTCCCGCTCAATATCCATGGAATCGAGAACCTGGGCGGCCATCTCCCGCTCTGTGAGGCCACCACAAACCTGAATAAAGCGATCTGCGATGGTGGACTTTCCGTGGTCAATATGGGCGATGATAGAAAAATTTCGGATGTGACTAAGGTCTGACACAGTTACTTATTCTGCTAGGGGGACAGGGTTTGTCCGAGGTTTAAATTCAGGCCGTGCAGTCTAGCGTATTTACCTATCGCACGCCATGAAATGCGCGGATCCGGCGCATGCATCGCAATCTCCTTCTCCGGCTCCCATAAGCTGGCTGTTTATTCCACCTCTTTCAAAGGTATAGATTCGGGTAACACCCCGATGACCACCGTCAAAGAGATTGGCTCGCCATCCCGGAGCAGTTCCATGACTACACTATCACCTGGCGAAAGCATCCCGGTCACCTGCGGCAGATCACCCGGCTGAAGAATAGCCTCCCCGTTGAGCTCCAGGATAATATCCCCCGCAACGATTCCAGCATCTTCTGCCGGACTGCCGGGCTGGACCTGAGCGATAAATGCACCGAGATTCTGATTGCGCCCCGTAGACTTCATCAGGGAGGCATCGACAGACTGTACATAAACACCCAGCCAACCGCGGGCTACATGGCCCGTTGTCTGCAATTGATAAATGACCGAGGTTGCCAGCTTTGAAGGTATGGCAAAGGACAAACCGATAGAGCCACCACCGGGCCTTGAGAATATCTGGGAGTTAATACCCACCACCCGCCCTTCCAGATTGAGCAAGGGGCCTCCTGAACTGCCGGGGTTAATGGCCACATCACTCTGGATGAATGGCACGTAACTGTCACCGCCTGCTGTGGGAATACTGCGCCCAATGGCGCTGATGATGCCCGCGCTTGCCGTATAATCCAGGCCAAAAGGGGCCCCGATTGCAACTACCCACTGCCCCACTTTGATGGTTTTCGGGTCTGCAAACTCCAGTGTCGGAAGATTTTTTGCATCGATTTTGAGCAACGCCAAATCAGACCGGATATCCACGCCAACCACCTTCGCCTCATAAACCCGATGGTCGATCAATTTAACGGTGATGTAGGAGACATCCTGTACAACATGCTGGTTCGTCAAGACAAAGCCATCTGCTGAAATCAGAAATCCGGAGCCGGTGCCCGGAACATTTCCGCTCCCGTTGGGGCCATGTTCAAAGAAATCCTGATAGGTAGCTGAGGGTGGCGCTACATCCATTGGCAGCTGACCCGAATAGGTGTCGATGCGCACGACCGCAGGGGATGATTCAGTAATAAGCTGATTAAAGTCCGGCCAGCCGTGCCCCGATGCGCCTGCTGAATATAAAGCAATCAACACGAAGGTCCACCTGATAAATAATCTGTCAATCATCCTGTTTCCCGAAGGGATTGGCGATCGGGGAGTAACGATTACATTGCCCCTACAGCAGGCACACGCGCCAAAAGCCTGGGTTGTATCCGGTCATTATTTTTATTCATTATCGAGTGCAGCCTGGCAATTACCCCACCACCAAGCAGGCCAAGTGCGGCACCGATAGCAACAACGACATCTGAACTGGAAACCATTGCAGCGAGCGCTGCCCCTACCACCAACATCAACAAAGGCAAAAAATAAAGTAACAATGTGCCCCGAACGATAACATCTTCCGGGATGCCGATGACGACCTGATCATTTGCCTGAATACCAGTCAGGTCGCACTCCCCAGGTAGCACCCTGATAACCGCAGAGTTTCCAACAAAACGCGCCAGCAGCCCCTGGCCACAGCCCTTTTGCACAGCGCACACATGGCACGCAGAACGCTGAACTGTCTCTACCCAAAGACCATCCTGTTCGAGTGCGACCACCTTGCCAGTTTCTTTAATCAATGCGATGAGGTATCCAAGAAAATAATGTATTTGCATCCAGTCTCGGCAGCATTAGGGCGGTATCTCTCTGGGAGAGACCGACTGGGCCACCATTTTGGCAGTTTCTACCGGAATTTCACCAACTACACAGATTGTGTAATCACGGCCATCCACCGTCACTCGGGAAAGGTAAGCGACAGTAGCCCCCCTCTGGGCCTGCATCTGAGGCAGGTTGGCTGACATCTCGGGATCAACAAATAATGAAAAAACCGATAGGCCATCCGTATAAATCAGTGTTTCACGGGCAGTCGCTTCCGCCAGCTCGTGACCTGCCATCGTATAACCGGGCGGCAACCATCCTGCCTTCCAGTTCCCGGGTTCAACATTGGGCAACGATCCACGATTCAAACAGTTGGATGTTCCCGGTGAAACAAGGTGTTTTGCATCACCTGAAGCCTTTAAATCATCGTCACTTACCGTATCACCAATGGTTATATCAACGTATTGAAAACGCTCAAGAACACGATTTTTGTTCCCGACAAGCAACGATTGCAGCAATAACCCCGTCTCTTTATCAATACCGAGAACGTAGCCGTAACGATGTTCATCTTTGGGGACAACATGAAGAACAACAACGTCGCGCCCGGCAACGCGGTTGTCAGGTTTTAGCTGCACGCTGTAGTAATTATTGAGCTGTTGCTCGGGAATACTGGTCAGGCCGACGGCATTGCCACGCAAGATGGCATTACCCATGTGTTGGCAATTGACGTCATTGCCCTGATGAAGAATTTCCTGCTTGGGGCCGCTGAGAAGAACCAGGCGCTCTACTTCACGGCCGTCCTGGATCGCATGAAAAACTTTGACTGTTTTTAGCGTGCCGCCGTGCTCGTAAGTGAATATACCGGTGTAGTCCAGCTGACGATTAGCCTCAGCCATTCTCTGGAGAAGCTCTTCTCCAGAGGTTGCCGGTTCTATGGCAAGGGCATGTGTTTGTAATAAAACACTGGCAAGGATGACAACAAAACACCTTGGCAAAAACATGAAACGTTTGAAATCAATAGTCCTGACTGGCCGGCATACGCGCGAAAGGAAGCATACCCTGGTTGGTATTAAACGCCGCGTGTTCGGTGTGACGGGTCATCAGCTTGTTCAGGTAGGCCTGAACTTGCTCACGAGTGACATCATCCGGCGCCACTTCCTGCACAACAATCACTGGCTGGGGCGAACGATAGTTCTCCGGCTCTGAGCTGGCGCTGACATTACGTGCAGTGACCGCGGGGATACCAAAATCAGCGGCCGTTCTCAGTTGCGGGTTAACAAAATTCATCTGTACATCATCAACCGATGCCAATGGAGCAGTCACCGCATCAGGTTGGCTGTATTGCTGGACACCGATGACTGCCAGCGTGGCGACCGAAGCCGCTATGGCAAAACGACCCAGTGGTTTGACCATGCGGGAGACCGCGGCGCGTGCGCCATGGGTTGGTTCGTCTTCGAGAGCTGCACGGATTGAAGAGGAAAAGTCAGTTACCTGAACCGGTAAGTCTCTACGCATTGCAGAGGCGGCAAGTTGATAGCGGCGCCAGGTGTCACGAAGTTCATCAGAATCGGATGTCACTTTAAGTGTTCGGTGAAACTCCAGTTCATCGGTTTCACCATCCATTAGTGCCGAAAGAGACTCTTTTTCGCGCATGTTATGGTCACTCATACTTAACCTGCCTTATTTGCGGTTATTGTT
>SBGI01000189.1 GCA_006227015.1 Gammaproteobacteria bacterium | reverse complement strand
GCCTGCATGGCAATTTCGGGATCTACATTGCTGGTGGTGATAGAGAACTCTCCACCTTCGGGCACGAGATAACCAACATCCTGCAGAAAAGCTTTGTACTCCGCATGATTGTGGGGTTGACCGAAACGTTCGCGGTGAAAGTTGTCGATTTGCGCCTGCAACTCATCACGCTTTTTTAGGAGTTGTCGGTTTTTAGGGGCAAAATCGCCGACGATATCGCTAAAAGACTGCCAAAAGGCGTCCACATCAATACCTGTACCGGGAATGATGTCTTGCTTGACGAGGTCATAAATTGAACGAGCGACCTGAAGTCCACTCACTTGAACACGTTCAGTCATGATTGAGCCCTATGATTGATCCATCCAGTTAGATACCGATTGTAGGTAAGCAAAGCAGAATTAATCAATTTTATGGATATTATGTCGGCTATTTGTTTGACGAATAACTAGTCCAGAGTACGGGCCACGTCAGCAATCAGGCGTCGCATCCATTGGTGGGCCGGATTGTGCTGCAATAACGGACTCCAGGCCATAATGAGCTCGATCTCCGGAATCTCGAAAGGTGGCGGCAGAATGACTACATTAGGGTTATCTTTCAGCAACATGGCCGCTTTGGTTGGCAATGTGATGACCAGATCACGCAACTCGGCGAGGCGCATCGCCGCCTGATAGTGGCGGGTAAATACCCGTATACGACGCTTTTTCCCTTGCTTGGCCAGTGCCTCATCAACCCAACCCAACCGTTGTACGGCACCGGGCTCCATGCCAACACCAATCCCCATACCCGTTTTACTCACCCAGACATGTCCTGTTTCCAGGTAATTATCCAGGGTGAAATCGTCGCGAATCGGGTTGTGATCACTCAACAGACAGGAAAAGGAGTCACGCCAGATAGTCATCTGATGGAAGGATTGCGGCAGCATGTCAAAACGATTGATGACAAGGTCCACGCTGCCCTGCTCCACGTCCTGATAGCTGATATCACTGGGGGTCAGCACGTCGAGGGTGATATTGGGTGCCTCTGAACGCAGGCGACGCATTAGATGCGGTAACAATGTCGACTCCGTATAGTCACTGACAGAGATGCGGAAAACTCGGTCGGCTTCTGCGGCATTGAATTCCCTGCGCGGCTCAACCGCTTTCTCTATAGACGCCAACACCTCCCTGACAACAGGTTGCAATTGCTCGGCACGCTCAGTGGGAGTCATACCATCACTGGTACGCACTAACAGGGGATCATTGAAAAGGTCGCGCAGCCGCCGTAAACCATTGCTCATAGCAGGCTGGCTGATTCCAAGGTTTTCTGCGGCTCTGGTGACATTGCGCTCTTTCAACAGCACATCCAGGTACACCAACAAGTTCAAGTCGACACTTCGTATATTCATATCAAAAATACCGGAAATAAGATCTATAGATTAGCTAAATTTTAGGGCTATGGCTAGAATCCGTTTCGTTCAACTCATTTTCTATCCCCAATCTGGAAGGACTGATCATGTCAAACTATTCAAAAGAGATTGATGCTATTGCATCCGTATGCAATGGAAACAGCACATGGGGTGCTATCGACCCTGAGTCGGCGGCCCGCATGCGCCTCCAGAACCGCTTTCTTAGCGGTTTGGATATCGCCAAATACACTGCAAAAATCATGCGTGAAGACATGGCAGCCTATGATGCTGACTGCTCACAGTACACACAGTCCCTGGGTTGCTGGCATGGTTTTATCGGCCAACAGAAACTGATTGCTATCAAAAAGCACCTGAAGACGACCAACAAGCGCTATCTCTACCTGTCCGGCTGGATGGTTGCCGCCCTGCGTTCTGAGTTTGGCCCACTGCCCGACCAATCCATGCACGAAAAAACGTCTGTTTCTGATCTGATCGAAGAACTGTACTCTTTCCTTCGTCAGGCTGATTCACGCGAACTGGACCTGCTTTTCACTGACCTGGACGCCGCTCGTGAAGCTGGCGACAAGGCTAAAGAAGCTGAAATCCTGGATAAGATCGACAACTTTGAAACCCACGTGGTGCCGATTGTTGCTGATATCGATGCAGGTTTCGGCAACCCCGAAGCAACTTACCTGCTCGCCAAGAAAATGATCGAGGCTGGTGCCTGCTGTATCCAGATTGAAAACCAGGTTTCTGACGAGAAGCAATGTGGTCACCAGGACGGTAAAGTCACCGTTCCTCACGCTGACTTCCTGGCCAAAATCAACGCCGTACGTTACGCGTTCCTGGAGCTGGGTGTTGACGACGGTGTTATCGTTGCCCGTACCGACTCTCTGGGTGCCGGCCTGACCAAACAGATCGCTGTTACTAACGAACCCGGTGACCTGGGCGACCTCTACAACGGCTTCCTCGACGGTGAGTACGTTCAAAGCGCTGACGACATCGAAAATGGTGACGTAGTCATCAAGGCAAACGGCAAACTGCTGAAGCCTGCTCGCCTCGCTTCCGGCCTGTTCCAGTTCCGCAAAGACACTGGCATTGATCGCGTTGTTCTTGACTGTATCACCAGCCTGCAAAATGGTGCAGACCTGATCTGGATCGAAACCGAGAAGCCTCACGTTGGCCAGATTGCTGAGATGGTTAACCGTATTCGCGAAGTCGTTCCGGATGCCAAACTGGTTTATAACAACAGCCCTTCCTTTAACTGGACCCTGAATTTCCGTCAGCAAGTGTTTGATGCATGGCAGGAAGAAGGTAAAGATGTTTCTGCGTACGATCGCGCCAACCTGATGAGCGAAGAGTACGATGCATCTGATCTGGCGCTGGCCGCGGACGAGCGTATCCGCACCTTCCAGGCAGACGCCTCTCGCGAAGCGGGCATCTTCCACCACCTGATCACCCTGCCGACTTACCACACTGCTGCGTTGTCCACTGACAATCTGGCGAAAGGCTACTTTGCTGAAGACGGTATGCTGGCCTACGTGAAAGGTGTTCAGCGCCAGGAAATCCGCCAGGGTATCGCCTGTGTTAAACACCAGAACATGGCTGGCTCAGACATCGGTGACAACCACAAGGAATACTTTGCTGGTGAAGCCGCGCTGAAAGCCGGTGGTAAAGACAACACCATGAACCAATTCTGATCCCTAGTTTAGTTTCACTCTATATCCCCTATAGAGTACCCTTCAGGGAGCTGGTAACAGCTCCCTTTTTTTATGCCTTTTTATTGTCAGGCACCTACTGCGCCTAGCCACTCTGGCGGTGGCTTAGCTTCAGCGCAATGGGGTAATTATCAGACTACTTCAGGATCTGGCTTTCTAGGTAATCGGCCAGAGAAGCCCGCTCCTCATCAGAAAGGTGTTCGAATGATGGCATTTCCCGGTGTCGGTCACTGCCCTTGATCCATTCCATGAGTTCATTTTGCGACTTTCGTGTCAGCAACGTTGCGGGAATACGCTTCAGGAAATCACTACGGCCGGTCCGCGGATGACACTCGGAACAGTTTTCCTGAAAAAGCTTTTCTCCAGCAACAACTGATGGATCCACCTCTACTTTTCCCTGATCACCGCAGGCAACCAGGCCTGCTGCAGCCAATAGCACAAGAACACTCTGGAACTTAATCATCAACCTCTCCTTAATGCTGGATCTCTTGTTGTTATTTATTATCTTTCTAGCTGATACACCCTATGTCGGCAATCCGTTCGCTCAACGTTTTCCCGGCAATATACGCACCAGCGTATTGTCTTTCAGCACGTAATGGTGGACCAGCGCTGCAACTGCATGGATGGCAATCAACACATAACCAGTAATGCCAAAAATCTCATGTATCTCCTTGAAAATACTCGCCACTTCCTTGTTTTCGCTGATCAACGGTGGAAGTGACAGCCCGAAGAAAAGAACATCCTTACCCTCTCCACTTAACACCAACCAGCCCAACACGGGCATGGCAAACATCAGCAGATACAGCCCGAGATGAAGCGCTTTTGCCAGTTTTAGCTGCCAGTTTTCGGGTGTGGGAACGATGCGCGGCGAGATCTGAGTCAACTTCAACAGCAGTCGCAGCCAAACCAGACAGAAAACACTGAGCCCTAAAGAAAAGTGCCAGGCTTTAAATGCATTGCGGGGGTCACTCCCCTTCGGAAAAAACTCCCTGCACTCAATAGCGGCATACACAGCAATAATCAACAGCAACATCAGCCAGTGCATGGCGATGGAGAGCGACCCGTAACGGTCAGCTGTATTCTTTAAACCCATAGCTATTTTCTCGTCTACCTAGGACATCACTTTAGACCAAAGACCCGCACCTGATTTGATATCAATCAGGTACAGGATAAATTGCTGACCTAGAGCAATGGGCTGGCCGACACCAGCACACCATTGTTATCGGCGTACACGTACTCTCCGGGACCGAAGGTTACACCACCGAAGGTGACCGGCACATTCAGGTCGCCGATACCCCGCTTGTCTGTTTTCAAGGGGATACTGCCCAATGCCTGCACACCGAGGTCGAGATCTGCGAGTGCATCCACATCCCGCACACAGCCGAAAATGATGAGCCCTTCCCAACCATTTTTGACGGCATTCTCGGCAATCATGTCCCCGAGTAACGCCCGTCTCATGGATCCACCGCCATCGACAACCATTACCTTGCCATGCCCCGGTTTACCGGCATTTTCTTTCACCAGGGAATTATCTTCATGGCACTTGACGGTGACAATTTCACCGAAAAAACTGTCTCTGCCACCAAAATTGGCCAACATCGGTTCCAGCACTCTGACCAGGTCAGGGTTGTCATCACATAAGTCCGGGGTAGAAAAACTCATAACTGATCCTTAGGTTTCATCAATAATAATGCCCACCTGGTCACCTTCGCTGGTCAATGTCAGGCTCACCAGTGGACCAACGTCTGCAACCACGTCACCACCAAGAGGACGACCATTCTCCAACTCAAACAAGATGCCGTGCTTTGGGCAGCGCAGACAACCCTGCTGCAAGCGGCCCTTAAGCAAGGGTGAGCCATCGTGGGGACAACGGTTCTCGATCAAACGGGTAATACCTGCGCTGTGTAGCAGCAACAGGTCCTTGCCTGCCGCGTTGACACGCCGTAGATACCCTTCTTTCAGGCGACTTTTTGACTCTAGCGGTTGGAAGCTCATAGGCCCGAAAGGTTGCCATGATCAGCAAGACGTCGCAATGGAAAAAGTGGCATAACCAGAACGCGTTAGAGCATAGTACAGGGAACCTTAAGTGAGCCTTAATCACCCTGTTTTTCTGTGAAAAGGGCTTCTGCTCCCTTAGACTAGCGCCCATGTCTTCAGTTGATGTCCTCGATTTTCCATACCGCCCTGATGCCGAAGCTCTGTTTGCGGAAATACGCGATCTGCCCAATGCTATCTGGCTGGACAGTGGTAAACCGCGCAGCCTTTCCGGTCGCTTCGATATCATCACAGCCCAGCCCAGGTGCGTACTGGAAACAAGGGGTAATGAAACGCGTATAACGACCGCCAGTGCCACACATGTCAGTGGCGAAGACCCCTTTCTCCTGGCACAGGATTTACTCAACGCATCAGGTGCTATGGAACCATCCCTCAGTGCCTATCCGTTTGTCGGTGGTCTTGCCGGGTTCTTCGGATACGATCTGGGTCGTCGCATAGAATC
>SBGI01000242.1 GCA_006227015.1 Gammaproteobacteria bacterium | reverse complement strand
GCCAGCAGCAACACTGCTGCATCAAGGGCTTCTTTTTCCACTGCACGTCCGTTGTCAGAATCCTTGTCAGACATGCGATTCAGCTCATTGAGCAATTCCATCACAGCGGCAATGGCGGTATTAAATGTTTGCCGGCGGCCGTAATCATCGCTGACTTTGGCGATGGTTTCATGGGTTTTACGGCGCAGGTCTTTATGGTTTTGGTCAAGAGCCTCGGCATTCAGCGGGGCTGGTGCACCAGCTTGCAAGTGCCCATGAACCAGCTTCCAGAGCTTGCGCAGAAAACGGTGAGCGCCTTCAACGCCACTGTCGCTCCATTCCAGTGATTGCTCCGGTGGTGCGGCAAACATGGTGAAAAGGCGCACAGTGTCCGCGCCGTACTGGTCAATCAGCTGTTGCGGGTCCACGGTATTGCCCTTGGACTTGGACATTTTCGCCCCGTCCTTCAGGACCATACCCTGACACAGCAGTTTGGTGAACGGCTCGTCTGAAGAGAGCAGACCCTCGTCGCGCATCAGCTTGTGAAAAAAACGGGCATACAACAGGTGTAGAATGGCGTGCTCAATACCACCAACATACTGATCTACCGGCAGCCAGTAGTTGGCCGCGGCACTGTCCAGCATGCCGTCCTGATAATCGGGGCAGGTATAGCGGGCGTAATACCAGCTGGATTCCATAAAGGTATCAAAGGTATCGGTTTCATGTTCAACGGGTGTGCCGTTCAGCTCGGCTGTTCTCCACTGTGGGTCAGCCTTAATCGGCGATTGAACGCCATCCATCTCCACATCTTCCGGCAGCAAGACCGGTAGCCTGTCAGCGGGAACCGGGATCTCACCACCATCCGGGAGGTTGAACATGGGAATCGGTGCGCCCCAGTAGCGTTGGCGGGATACGCCCCAGTCGCGCAGGCGGTAGTTGGTTTTTATTTCTCCGCAGCCCAGTTCTTCAAGCCTGGCGGCAATGGCGTCAAAACCCTCGTTGGGGGTCAGACCATTAAAACCTTCTGAATTCACCATTACCACATCATCAGCCTTGGATGCGTACCATTCGCTCCAGATTTCTGTATCGAAGGGGGTGTTACCGTCAGCGGTCTGTTGGAACACCTGCTTGATGGCCAGTCCGTGCTTGTTGGCAAATTCAAAATCCCGCTCGTCGTGGGCTGGTACGGCCATAATGGCGCCGGTTCCATAATCCATCAGCACATAGTTGGCGACCCAGACTGGTATCGGCTCACCGGTGATGGGGTGAAGGGCATTGAGGCCGGTAGCCATACCCTTTTTCTCCATGGTGGCCATATCGGCTTCTGCCACGGATTGGGTTTTACAATTTTGAATAAACTCCGCCAGCGCCGGATTATTTTTGGCCAGTGCCAGGGCGATAGGATGCTCGGCGGCAATGCTGGCGTAGGTGACACCCATCAGCGTGTCGGGGCGTGTGGTGTAGACTGCAAAGCTGTCGATATCCTCAACAGGGTTGTCCAGTTTGAAACTGAACTGCACGCCACGGCTTTTGCCGATCCAGTTGCGCTGCATGGTGCGCACCTGTTCAGGCCAGCCATCAAGCTTGTCGAGGTCGTCCAGCAGTTCCTCGGCATAGTCGGTGATTTTGATAAACCACTGTGGAATTTCCTTGCGCTCGACGGCGGTGTCACACCGCCAGCAGCAGCCGTCAATGACCTGTTCGTTGGCCAGAACTGTCTGGTCATTGGGGCACCAGTTCACTGCGGCCGTTTTTTTGTAGACCAGCCCTTTCTCGTAGAGTCGGGTGAAAAACCACTGCTCCCAGCGGTAGTATTCGGGGCTGCAGGTGGCCAGCTCTCTGGACCAGTCATAGCCGAAACCCAAGCGCTTGAGCTGGGCTTTCATGTAATCAATGTTTTCGTACGTCCACTTGGCCGGTGCTGTCTGGTGCTTGATGGCTGCATTTTCGGCTGGCAGGCCAAAGGCATCCCAACCCATGGGTTGCAATACATTTTTCCCCAGCATGCGCTGGTAACGGGCAATGACATCGGCAATCGTATAGTTTCGAACATGGCCCATATGCAACTTGCCACTGGGGTAGGGAAACATGGCAAGGCAGTAATATTTTTCCCGACCGGGCTCTTCAGTAACGTTAAATGCGCTGCTGTCATGCCAGTGTTGCTGGGCGTTCGTTTCAACTTCTAGGGGATGGTATTGCTCTTTCATTATCAGTCTTGCTGGTTGGGCACGGGGCCGGAAAAGGCGCCAATTATAGGCTAAAGGGGACAGCAGACACAGTCTGTTCGATACTTGTAGTCCACGCCCGAGCTCAGCGCTTGATGTTGCTGCGTTGTTGGGAGAACCCGGCAAGGATGAGCGTCAGCAGGCACAGGGCCAGAATGGGCAATGAGCCTCCCTCTGTAAAGGGGGTAATGCCCCTTTTCGGTGTCAGGTAGCCACTGAGAGTTTGCCTGGAGTAGGCGGGGGCACTGGCAACCACTTCCCCCTGGCTGCTGATTAGTGCCGTGATGCCATCGTTGGTGGCACGAATCAACGGTTTGCGGTTCTCCATAGCCCGCATGCGAGCCATCTGGAAGTGTTGCTGCGGGCCGATAGAGCGACCAAACCATGTGTCGTTGCTGACGGTCAGCAGCAGGTTGGTCTCTCTTGCCGAACGGGCCACCATGTCCTGAAACACAATTTCGTAACAAATGGCGGTACCAATGGCGATGCCGTTGGCTGTGATCGGTGCCTGTGTTGCCGGACCGGGACTGAACGCCGACATCGGCAAATCAAAAAAAGCGATGGTACCCCTTAACCAGCGCTCGAAAGGAACATACTCACCAAACGGCACTAAATGTTGCTTGTGGTAAGTGCCACTGGCGCCACCCAGCCCGATGACCGAGTTGAAGTATTGCTGGCCAAATTCACGGATCGGTATGCCGGTAATTAAACCGGTATTCTGATCAATGGCTTCTGCCGCCATGGCCTTTAAGAAGGGTTTGACCTCGTCCGCAAAAGTGGGGATGGCGGATTCTGGCCAGATCACCAGGTCAGCGCCGAGTAGTGGCTCCGTTTCTTCCCGATAAACCGTCAGAATGTTGTTCAGCTGGTCGCTGTCCCACTTCACGTTCAGCGGCAGTGCTGGCTGAACAATGCCTATCCTGAGCGGTTCACCCACGGGTCGGGTCCATGTTTCATTTTGTAAATACCAGCCGCCTAGCCAGAAAAGCGCAATAACAACAGCGAAATTGCTCAGGGTAAATTTCTGACGGGGGAGCAGAATAATGCCCAGTAAGGACCCGCTCAGCGCTGCGATCCAGCTGATGCCAAGGACGCCGGCAATGGGTGCCCAACCGGACAGCCAGGTGTCGAGGTGCCCGTAACCCAGATACAGCCAGGGGAAACCGCTAAACACCCAGCCACGCCACCATTCTCCCAACACCCAGATAGCGGGGAAGGCGATAACCATGATGCCCGCATGCTGGTTAAGCCCTGCACCGTAGAGGGCGAAGGGTGCTGCAAACACCAGTGCCAGAGCAATGACGAACAGGGCGGTAAGTAGAGATGCCAGTAGAATGGAAGCCTGACCGTGATCGTGGATGCTGACAAAAACCCAGGATACCCCGCAACCAAATAGGCCTAGCCCGAAACAGAAACTGCGCCAAAAAGTGGCTTTTGATGACAGTTGGCGGAGCAGGACAACCAGGCCGGCAATCGACAGAAGGCCAATGGGCCACCAGTTCCAGGGTGCCATTGAGAAGGGCAGTAAAACCCCGAACAGCAAGGCGGCAATGTGACCTTTGAGGGTGGGTTGTATGAAGGTTCTGGCCATAGTGGATGGTCGTCCGTGAGGGCGTAGGTGGCTTAGCTGGCAATGCTCATTTCAAGCAATTTCACCTGGCGACTGTCTCCCTCGGCGACGCGGAAAATAAAATTGTCGACCCTGACGGATTCGTCCACCTTCGGCATACGGCCAAAAGCCTGGACAATAATGCCGCCAATGGTGTCGAAGTCCTCATCGCTGATGCCGGTATCGAAATACTCGTTAAAATCCTCAATAGGCGTCAGTGCATCGACGAGGTAAGCCTTATCCGACTGCGGTCTGATCATGGCACCTTCATCTTCGTCGGTTTCATCTTCGATATCGCCGACAATTTCTTCGAGAATATCCTCGATAGTGATCAGGCCCGCGATGCCGCCATACTCGTCGACCACTATGGCCATGTGATAGCGTTGCTCACGAAATTCCCTCAACAGCACGTTGAGCCGCTTACTTTCCGGAATAATGGTAGCGGGGCGGACAACTTTTGCCATGTCGAAGTTCTCCCGTCCGGTGAGAACCAGTGGTAATAATTCCTTGGCCAGCAAAATTCCTGTGATGTCATCGGCGTTTTCACCGATTACCGGAAAGCGAGAGTGACTGGAGTCGATCACCAGTTTGAGGATGTCTTCGAGGCTGGCATCCTGCTGGATCACCACCATCTGGGAGCGCGGAATCATGATCTCACGAACTTGCTGATCCGAGACATGCAATGCCCCCTCGATAATTTCCAGGGCATCGTGATCAATAATCTTGTTGTCGTAGGCTGCTCGCAGGGTGCCTGCGAGCTCATCCCGGGATTGTGGCTCGCCGGAAAAAGCGTTGGCCAGTTTGCCCAGCCAGGTTTTTTCCTGCGGGCTACTCGAATCGTCGTCAGTCATTTGGGTTCTTCAATTGCTCTTGGCTAGAGTCTCTTCATAAGGAGGTGGAAATCCTAGGCTGACCAGTATATTGGTTTCAAGTGTTTCCATCATTTCTGCATCGTTCTCCTGCACGTGATCATAACCGATCAGGTGCAGGCAGCCATGAATCACCATATGTGCCCAGTGGGCCTCAACATCCTTGTTTTGTTGTGCGGCTTCCTGTTCGACAACCGGCGCACAGATGACGAGGTCCCCCAGTAGGGGTAAATTGAGTTCATCCGGCAGGTCAGCGGGAAACGATAATACATTAGTGGAGCCGGTTTTGTGACGGTATTGCTCGTTGAGCTCGGCGCTCTCGGCTTCATCAACAATACGAATGCTTAATTCCAGTGCCCTGTCGACTTCATGTAGGGCGGCAGATGCCCATTGGTGAACCCGGTCCTCATCTGGTACCTGAACAACAGAGGAGACATTCTCCATATCCAGGGTGAGTGCCGTCACGGCTGTTCGTCGCCCGCCTCGCTTTCATGGATGTCGTAGGCATCCACAATTTGCTGGACGAGGGGGTGGCGCACCACATCCTTGGAGCCGAAGAAGGTGAAACTGATGTCCTCAACATCTTTCAGAACCTGGCATACATGCAGCAGGCCTGACTGGCTGCGGCGGGGCAAGTCAATCTGTGAAGTGTCGCCGGTAATGACCGCAGTGGAGCCAAAGCCGATACGTGTCAGGAACATTTTCATCTGCTCACGGGTGGTGTTCTGGCTTTCGTCGAGAATGATGTAGGAATTGTTCAGTGTGCGGCCCCGCATATAGGCCAGGGGCGCCACTTCAATTACGTTGCGGTCGATCAGTTTGGCGACTGTTTCAACGCCGAGCATTTCATACAACGCGTCGTAAAGCGGGCGGAGATACGGATCCACTTTCTGGCTCAGGTCTCCGGGTAAAAAACCCAGCTTCTCTCCCGCTTC
>SBGI01000250.1 GCA_006227015.1 Gammaproteobacteria bacterium | reverse complement strand
AACCCCTTGCTGGACTTTCTAGTTATTAAATTTGCCCTGCTAACAACCGATAACTAGTGTGATCGGATTGCCACTATTAATGGATATTTTTTATCCAAACCGATTTTCTATAACTTATTAGGGTCTAAGTCAAGGTGAAAAGAGGTTAAAAAAAGCACACAAAAAAGTTGTTATCGGTAGAATTGGGGTTGAAAAAGGGTATTAGAATGTAAGATAGATGAAAGAGATTTTTGAACACAGCGGGACTATGAGTTTAGACATTCGATTGAGTGACAAAAGTGGCGAGGACCAATGGCAACACGCGGGTGAAGCCGTTGTCGAAGAGACACGGCCGGAGCTCAAGAGACCGCGTCGGTACAGGGTGGTGCTGTTTAACGACGACTTTACACCGATGGAGTTTGTGGTCGAGTTGCTGGAAGTCTTCTTTGGTATGAACCGTGAGGCCGCAACTCGCGTAATGCTTAAGGTGCACATGGAAGGCAAGGCTGTTTGCGGTGTCTACACTAAGGATGTGGCAGAAACAAAAGTAGCTCAGGTCAATCAGTATGCAAGGGATAATGAACACCCTTTGCTATGTGAGACTGAACCTGAGCCTGAGGATGATCTCTAAGTAAGCACTATATAGGTGACTGTATGTTAAGTAGAGAGCTAGAGTTAACCCTGAACAAGGCGTTCAAAGGTGCCAGTGAAAGGCGTCATGAGTTCATGACCGTCGAACACCTATTGTTGGCGTTGCTCGACAACGAATCGGCGTCAAAAGTGCTTCGAGCCTGTGGTGTTGACATTAACGTATTGCGTCACGACCTAGACGAATTTATTGAATCGACCACGCCGTTGATTCCAGAGGAACTGGAAGAAAAAGACACACAGCCAACGCTGGGTTTCCAGCGTGTTCTGCAGCGTGCTGTGTTCCATGTGCAGTCCTCAGGCAAGAAAGAGGTGCAGGGAGACAATGTACTGGTGGCGCTGTTCAGCGAACAGGAGAGCCAGGCTGTCTATTTTCTGCGCCTGCAGAATGTGGCCCGTATAGATGTAGTGAACTACATCTCCCATGGCATTTCCAAGTATGCTGATCAATCCGAGCAGCATGATGGGGAAGTGCATCAGGATGAAGTATCTACCGAGTCTGAAAGCCAGGGTCACAGCCTGCTTGAGCAATTTACAACCAATCTCAACGTACAGGCCAGTAAAGGTGGCATTGACCCTCTGGTTGGTCGTCATTCTGAAGTTGAGCGGGTATGCCAGGTACTGGCTCGTCGCCGTAAAAACAATCCGTTACTGGTGGGTGAAGCCGGTGTGGGTAAAACAGCCATTGCCGAGGGTCTAGCGAAGCTAATTGTTGAAGAGGAAGTGCCGGAGGCTTTGAGCCACAGTGTGGTTTACTCCCTCGACCTGGGTAATCTGCTCGCAGGCACCAAATATCGTGGTGATTTTGAAAAACGCTTTAAAGGTGTGCTGGCTGAGCTCAATGACCAGGCGGGTGCGATCCTCTTTATTGATGAGATCCACACCATTATTGGAGCTGGCGCTGCGTCGGGTGGTGTGATGGATGCATCGAACCTGCTCAAGCCACTGCTCACTTCAGGCAAAATCCGATGCATCGGTTCGACAACATTCCAGGAATACAGGGGTATCTTCGAGAAAGACCGTGCCCTGTCACGTCGTTTCCAGAAAATCGATGTGGCCGAGCCCAGCGTTGAAGAAACAGTAGGTATCCTGAAGGGCTTGAAGTCGCGCTTTGAAGAACACCATAACTTGCGCTTTACCAATTCTGCCCTGAAGGCCGCGGCGGAACTTTCAGCCCGGCATATCAATGACCGTTTCCTGCCTGACAAGGCCATTGACGTCATTGATGAAGCAGGGGCTTACCAGCAATTACAACCTGCTTCCAAACGTAAAAAAGTGATTGGTGTGGGTGATGTGGAAGCGATCATTTCCAAGATCGCCCGGATTCCGCCAAAAAGCGTTTCTGCTTCCGATAAGGAACAGCTGCGCGGCCTGACAGAAAAACTCAAAATGGTTGTGTTTGGCCAAGATGAAGCCATTACCGCCTTATCCACGTCGATCAAGCTGGCTCGTGCCGGGTTGAGAGAGGGTGACAAGCCGATTGGTTCTTTTCTATTTGCCGGTCCCACGGGTGTTGGTAAAACAGAGGTGTCAAAACAGCTGGCAGAGATCATGGGCATCGAGATGGTTCGCTTTGACATGTCCGAGTATATGGAACGTCATACGGTTTCCAGGCTAATTGGTGCACCTCCAGGTTATGTTGGATTTGATCAGGGCGGGTTGCTCACCGATGCTGTGACCAAGAACCCCCATGCTGTGATTCTGCTGGATGAGATTGAGAAAGCTCATCCGGAGGTTTTCAACCTGCTATTGCAGGTTATGGATCATGGTTCACTGACTGATAACAATGGTCGTAAAGCGGATTTCCGGAATGTTATTCTGATTATGACCACCAATGCGGGGGCTCAGGAAATGAGTCGTGCATCGATCGGGTTTAAATCTCAGGATCACACCACCGATGGTATGGAAGTGATTAAGAAGATGTTCACTCCTGAGTTCCGTAACCGACTTGATGCGATCATTCAGTTCAAACCTCTAGACATTTCTATCATTCATACCGTTGTCGACAAGTTCCTGTGTCAACTGCAGCAACAGCTGGACGAAAAACGTGTTCAGCTTGAAGTTGAAGAGGATGCCAAAGATTGGCTGGTAGAACACGGCTATGATGAAAAAATGGGTGCTCGCCCAATGGCCAGACTGATCCAGGAAAAGATCAAGAAACCGTTGGCAGAAGAAGTCTTGTTTGGCAGTCTCTCAGGCGGTGGTATAGCGAGAGTGACTGTGTCAGATAAAGACGAGTTGCAGGTCGAGACAGATACTGAAACCGAAGTTGCCTGACAGGGAGTGCAGGCAACTTAGCGCGCGCGGTAGGTGATACGTCCTTTGGACAGGTCGTAGGGAGTCAGTTCAACTTTGACCTTATCTCCCGTGAGTATGCGGATATAGTTTTTACGCATTTTTCCTGAAATATGAGCGGTCACGACGTGGCCGTTTTCCAATTTCACTCTAAATGTTGTATTGGGCAGGGTATCAACCACTTCCCCGTCCATTTCAATATGATCTTCTTTCGCCATTCCGCTTGGATGCTCCAACAGCTGCTTTACTAGGAAGTGGCGCATTCTGCCTGAAAATCAGGCAATGTCAATTCATCCGCTCCCAGCGGTCGTCAATTAGCAGTTCCAGAGGTTGAAAATTCTTTTTATAGGCCATTTTGGGGCTATTCTCGATCCAGTATCCCAAGTAGAGATAAGGCAACCCAACATCTCTGGCCAAAACCATCTCAGCCAGGATCATATAGGTCCCCAGACTGCGTTTTGGGTGGTCAGGAGAGTAGTAGGTGTAAATGGCCGATATGCCGTCATTAAGAATGTCGATCACACCTGCTGCGATCAGTTTCCCGTCAAGCCGGACTTCCAGAACACGGCTGTTTTCCCACAGGCTGCTAATAAAATCACGGTATTGAGCCATGGTTGGTGGAAACATATCGCCATCTGCGTGCCGTTCGGCCAAGTATTGCTCATATAGCGGGTAATGCTCTTCTTCATCGATATTTCGCGCAATACTAACAGTGAGGTCAGCATTCCTCTTGTTACAGCGATTTTGTTGCCTGTTGGGTTCAAAGTCGTTGACGACCAGCCTGGCGGGAATGCAGGCTTTACAGGACTTGCAACGAGGGGCATAGATATAACGGCCACTGCGACGAAAGCCGTAATTGGACAGATGACTGTAGAGCGTTTTATCTACCGTAATGGCGGGATCGACAAAAGCCGTAATGGCTTTTTGGTCTTCCAAATAGCTGCAGGGGTGCGGTTCGGTTAAGAACAGCCTTATCGCTCTAACATCTGGCGTAATATCCCTTGACATAGCTAAAACTTCTCAAATTTCCTGTGTCTCTGTAAGCTTAGACAATCCTTTCTCAGGATCAACAGCACTCCAGTTAAAAGTTTTGTCGCGCAAACTGTACAGTCGAGTAAGAAACTCCCTGCGCGGTATCGTTTCTGCGCCCATGGACACAAGATGCTTATTGCTGACCTGACAGTCAATCAGACTATCCGGGCCTTGCGACTGCAAAATTCCTGCAAGTACCACTAAAGCCGCCTTGGAGGCATCCCTCTCGCGACTGAACATGGACTCACCACAAAAAAGGTGTCCCACCATGATGCCATACAGACCACCAACCAAACAGTTGTCACGCCACACTTCCACAGAGTGTGCATGACCAGACTGGTGCAATGCAAGGTAAGCCTGTCGCATTTCACTGGTTATCCAGGTACCTGAATTAGCAGCGTTTCGCGGGGCTGCACAGTTGTCGATCACCTGCTGAAAATCACTGTCCAGGCGAATTTTCCAGTTCTGACGACGCCAGGATTTTTTCAGGGAGCGTGAAATATAGATGTGTTCTGGAAACAGCACTGCACGTGGGTCCGGAGACCACCACAGTATCGGCTGACCATCCTCGTACCATGGAAAAATACCCTGATAATAAGCGGATAAGAGTGTGCTTGTGGAAAGGTTGCCGCCGACGGCCAACAGGCCGTCGGGTTCCCTTAAAGCATACTCGGGAGGAGGGAAGACTGGGTTGCTATCATTCAGTCGCGTCAGTTCGTGCAAAGCCGGGTTACTCTAGGGCATCCAGATATTTTTCAGCATCCAGGGCTGCCATACAGCCAGAACCGGCAGAGGTAACGGCCTGTCGGTAGACATGGTCAGCCACATCGCCTGCGGCAAAAATACCCTCAGCACTGGTGGCGGTGGCATTGCCATGGCTGCCACTTTGAATGGTGATGTAACCGTTTTTCATATCCAGTTTATCGACAAAAATATCCGTGTTTGGCTTATGCCCGATGGCAATGAAGACCCCGCTCACTTCAATCTCTGACATCTGACCATCTTCTGTACTTTTCAGACGCAGGCCAGTGACTCCGGCATCGTCCCCCAGCACTTCGTCAAGGGTGTGGTTCCACATCAGTTTAATATTGCCGTTTTCGGCTCTTTCAAAGAGTTTGTCCTGAAGAATCTTTTCCGAGCGCAGGCTATCCCGGCGGTGGACCAGTGTGACTTCACTACAGATATTGGACAGGTACAGAGCCTCTTCAACAGCCGTGTTGCCACCGCCGATAACAGCTACTTTCTGATTGCGATAAAAGAAACCATCGCAGGTGGCGCAGGCACTGACACCACGCCCCATGAAGGCTTCTTCCGAAGGTAGGCCAAGGTATTGTGCCGAAGCCCCCGTAGCGATGATTAATGCATCGCAACTGTACTCGTTGCTGCCTTTGAGTTTGTAGGGGCGCTGGCTGAAATCAACTTCCTCAATATGATCAAAAATAATCTCTGTATCAAAGCGTTCGGCATGGGCTTGCATTCTGACCATAAGATCAGGGCCTTGAAGCCCTTCCACATCCCCTGGCCAGTTATCGACCTCGGTGGTGGTGGTTAACTGCCCACCCTGTTGCATACCAGTAATGACCACTGGATTGAGGTTTGCACGTGCTGCATAAATGGCAGCCGTATAGCCCGCAGGGCCTGATCCCAGGATAATCAGTTTATGAT
>SBGI01000218.1 GCA_006227015.1 Gammaproteobacteria bacterium | reverse complement strand
CTGGCGATGCTGACCGGTTACTCCATAATTGCCATTCCCACCGGGATTATCACGGCAGAACTTGCCAACGAAATTCAACGGGAAAAGTCACTGTACCCCTGCCCAAATTGTGTCAAGGCCGGCCATGACCGCGATGCAACACATTGCAAGTGGTGTGGCGCGAGCCTTGGTACGTTGGAAGAACGTCACCCTCCCACCAAGGAACTCTAGCGAGTGAACCACTGGTATCTGGACGCAGTGCAGAGCCTTTCCTCTGGTCTGGAGCAGTTGTCGGAGTTCTGGTTATTGCTGTATGTGCTGATGGAAATCATCGGCATTTTCTTTGCTCTGGAGTCCATTTTTAAATCCCGCACCTCTCAGGGGGCTATCGCCTGGGCGTTGGGGCTGGTATTTCTTCCTCCACTGGTGGTGCCTATTTATCTGTTGTTTGGACAGCGGCGCTTTTATGGCTACGTGGAGGCGCGGCGCAAGGGTGACCTGGAAATCCAGCGTATAGCCCAGCGTTTACTGGCAGAAATGTCTCAACACTTCAGCTTGTCCGGCGAATTACCCGCGGGTATGCAGCTACTGGAAAAGCTGGCCCTGATGCCTTTCACCCAGGGTAATCAGGTCAACCTGTTGATCAATGGAGAACGGATTTTTCAGGAAATTTTTTCTGCCATAGATCGGGCAGAAGATTACATCCTGGTACAGTTTTACATTGTTCGCGACGACCGCTTGGGAAGAAAACTTCTGGAGCGGCTGGCCACAAAAGCGCAGCAGGGGGTCAGGGTCTATTTTTTGTATGATGCCATTGGCAGCTTCAGCCTTACGCGCCGCTTTTTGAGGCGTTGCCGTGAGTCGGGTATTGATATTGAGTCGTTTCACACTTGGCGTTGGTTTCGGCGTCGCCGCTTTCAGGTGAATTTCCGCAATCACCGCAAGATTGTGGTGGTGGATGGGCATGAAGCCTATGTGGGCGGAGCCAATATCGGTGATGAGTACTGCAACGCCCATCGTCGCCTCTCGCCCTGGCGTGATACCCACCTAAAACTAAAAGGCCCGGCTGTGCAGGGCGTTCAATTGTCATTTATGGAAGATTGGCACTGGGCCACCGGTGAGGTTCCGGCAATGAACTGGCATCCGGCCGGGGTTGATAGCGACAAGCGGGTGTTGGTGTTACCCACAGGGCCCGCTGATCTACAGGAATCCTGCCAGCTGATGTTCCTGCATGCGATTAACAGTGCCAATCGGCGCCTGTGGATAGTCAGCCCTTATTTTGTGCCTGATGAGTCCATTATCAAGGCTCTGAAATTGGCTGTGCTCAGAGGGGTCGACGTAAAGCTAATGTTGCCCGGGATAACGGACAACCGCACAGTACAATTATCGTCCTATGCTGTGCTTATGGGTCTGCGTTTCTCTGGCATTAAGGCTTACCAGTACCGGGAGGGATTTTTGCATCAAAAGGTTGTGCTGGTAGATGATGATCGGGCCTATGTGGGCACTGCCAATTTTGATAACCGCTCCTTTCAGTTAAATTTTGAAATCACCATCATGGTCAGAGACAAGGTGTTTGCAGGGCAGGTGGAACAGATGCTGGAAAACGATTTTCTCTGTTGCGAGGAGTTGAGTGCGGCTGAACTGGAACATCGCAGTTTACTGTTCAGGGCGACGGTCAAGCTGGCACAATTATTTTCGCCAATTCAGTAGTTGTGCAAAAAAATAGAGTACGATAGCGACTCAGCCAATTTGGATGGAAAGCCCTATGTCACTGTTTTCGGAACTGCTAGGCGATTGTTCTCCGTACATCTATAACCTGGTCTACGATATTGATGTTCGGATGCTGTTTATCGAGTGCCTGGACGACCCTTCTGACGAGGAACCCTCTCTGCGTATTGTATTTCCAGAAGTGACAGCTTACGGGGAAAATAATCAGGCCGAGGCCCTTGATGATGAACTTATGGATGACCTGGTAAGTATAGATTGGACCAATGAAAATCAGGTGACGATTCTGACCTGCAAGAAGGAAATTGTGCTTGATCTTACCGGGACGCCGTTTACCGAAGAAATCGAGTAATTCCAGGCAGAATTTTATTCCTGCTCCTCCTCCTCGTCCTCAGGACCAAACACTTCTTCACGCCAGTTGGGGCCGACATTGTGCTCTATATATTCACGGATGAGCTGACGAACCTTTTGGGATGGTGTAACATCTTCCTGCGAACAAAGCCTCTCAAAGGTTGCCTTCTTCTTAGGGTCAATCAGTAACGTTAATCGGGCTGTACGGTTTTCCATAGGTGTGTTCCACCACTCTCTTTATTGTAAATGTTAATAAAATTAACATTGAATTAATCTCAGGTGAGATGCTAGTTTGTCTGCGTGTGAATCTCAACCCCTAATTTCACCCAGGCGACATAATCAAAATGGCTCATCGGGCGCATCTGTTCTCCCTTAAACTCGGTCATGGCCTTAGAACGGCCCTGTCTACCGAACCTTATACCAAAACCCACCTTCTTAGCGATGCCCTTGCTGGTATCACCGTTGGTGTCATTGCTATTCCTCTGGCGATGGCGCTAGCAATTGCCAGTGGTGTAGCTCCTCAGTACGGTCTGTATACCGCTATTGTGGCCGGATTGATTATCCCCCTGGCCGGTGGTTCGCGTTTCAGCGTTTCCGGTCCAACTGCTGCATTTGTAGTTATTCTTTATCCTGTTGCCCAGCAATATGGTCTTTCCGGGCTTCTGGTGGCCTCGGTCATTGCCGGCTGCATGATGGTAATTATGGCCCTGTTGCGCTTGGGACGCTATATCGAATATATCCCCGAGCCGGTGACATTGGGATTTACCGGCGGTATCGCCGTGGTAATTGCCACCTTACAGTTCAAAGATCTATTAGGACTACAGGAAATTATCATGCCCGCTCACTTCACTGACAAGGTGGCGGCACTATTCCAGGCAGCCCCGGGGTTTTCGCAGTGGTCGCTGCTGGTGGGGCTTCTTACTTTGGCAATGATGTTGTTGTGGCCACGGCTGAAAACGTTCGTGCCACCGCATCTCCCTGCAGTTGTTGTCGGGGGTGTGGCAACGTATCTGATTAATGAAGCTGGAGCAGATGTCGCAACCATCGGTTCCACCTTTCACTACGTACTTGCCGATGGTGTCGCAGGAGACGGCATTCCCCCGGTAGTACCGGATTTGCAATGGCCCTGGTTGCGTAATCAACCCGGTGAAGCAGCGTTACAACTGGATTGGCGGGTGGCCCAGGATCTGCTCACAGCCGGATTTGCCATTGCAATGCTGGGAGCGATTGAATCGCTGTTGTGTGCAGTGGTGCTGGATCGCTCCACAGGTACCAAACACAGTGCTAACAGTGAACTGCTAGGACAGGGACTCGGCAATATCATCGCACCCTTTTTTGGCGGTATTACTGCAACTGCGGCTATTGCCCGTTCGGCAGCCAACTTGCGGGCGGGGGCAAAAACACCGATTGCTGCAGTAATACATGCTCTGGTGGTTTTGTCGGCATTGCTGTTTATGGCGCCGTTGCTGGCCTACCTGCCCATGGCCAGTATGGCGGCATTGCTGCTGGTCGTGGCCTGGAAAATGAGCGAAGCACCTCGCATTGTACATTTGCTGAAAACTGCGCCACGCAGCGATATTGCCGTGTTCCTGGTGTGTTTCTCCCTGACTGTGTTGTTCGATATGGTGATTGCTATTTCCACGGGCATTGTGCTGGCATCCCTACTTTTCATGAAAGAGATCGCGGAGATGACCAGGGTCAGTGATATTAGCCGTAACAGCAAGGTAGTGGACCGTGCTATTCCGGAGTGCTGGTCGGTATTGAAAATAAATGGCCCGCTGTTCTTTGCTGCAGCTGAGCGCCTATTTGCCGAATTGGCACAGCAGTGTACAGATCGAGAGGGCGTGGTGTTGTATCTCGACGGTGTATCGATTCTCGATTCAGGTGGCGTTGCAGAATTGTATAAATTTCTTGAGACCTGCAAGAACGCAGGTACCACGGTATATCTGGCGGATTTACAGTTTCAGCCATTGAAGACTTTGTCCAGGGCGGGTTTCAGTCCTGACGGCGTTCATTGCCGGGTATTCCCAACCCTGGCCGAAGCACTGGTTAATGTTCCTGACGCTCAGGGTGGCGCGGCTATTGACAGTTATTCTAGTGAATCGAGCCAAATAGTCTGATACGGACTCAGCTCAATTTTCGCTTCTGGATCACTGCTGTCGACCTCCTGGCCAGAGATCAGGTCGCGCCAGCGGCCCGGAGGGGTAAGGTTGATATCTGCCACGATGACCTCCTGTGGCTGATCAGTGATATTGCTGAGGGAAAACAGGCTCTGTCGGCGAACATGGTCCTGCAGGTGCTCATGGTTCTCCCGCCAGAAGGCAAAAATGGAATCGCCGAGATGCAATACGGTCTGATAGGCGTTGGGGTGAAAGGCTGGCTGCTGACGGCGAATGGCGATTAGCTGTTTCAAGGCCTGGTAAATACGTCCGTGGTGGCTGTCTCCTCCCAATTTCTCCAGCAATTCGTCCACGTCCCAATTGTGGCGGTTGATGGCGCGGTTGTTGTTGGTATTCTGCAGCTTTTCATAATCATTGCGGGTGGCCAGCAAGCTGTGGATATAGAATGCGGGAATTCCCTCCAATGCCAGCATGATGGCGTGGGCACAGATAAAGCGCCGTTCCTGCCACTGATCCGGGCCATTAGCCAGGGTGCCCTGCATAGCATCAAACAGGCTGATATTGATCTCGTAGGGACGATTGACGTTATCTGCCAATGCTCGCCAGGAAATATAACCGCCAAAATCTTCCATGGCGCTGATCAGTTCATCAATCTCGCTGTCTTCCAGCAATCCTTCAGCCGGCCTTAGCCCGATGCCATCGTGGGAGGCGATAAAATTCAGGTAGGCCGTGCCGGGGATGGCCTGGGGCATGCTCATGATCCAGGTTTTCAGGTAATGGCAGTCACCGCTGACCAGCGTGTGCAACAGCAGGGGCGGTAACGAAAAGTTGTAGATCATATGCGCTTCGTTGGCGTTACCGAAGTAGGTCAGGTTTTCCCGCACCGGAATATTGGTCTCGGTGATGATGATGGCATCCGGTGAATGGTGCTCGATCAGTGTCCTTAGCAGACGAACAATTTCATGGGTCTGCGGGAGATTGATGCAGCTGGTGCCCAACTCCTTCCAGAGAAAGGCGATGGCATCCAGTCGGAATATCTTCACACCGAAGTCGAGGTAAAGCCGGATAATTCGGGTGAACTCCAGCAGCACATCCGTATTGGCAAAATTCAGATCGGGTTGGTCGTGGCTGAAGGTGCACCAGATATGTTCCGTTCCCTCCGGAGTGTGGACCTCCCTCAACAGAGGACTGGTACGTGGGCGAACCACCTCGGAGAGATCCAGTTCAGGGGACACGCTGATAAAGTAATCCTTACCCGGGACTTCACCCTGCCGCAGTTGTTCAAACCAGCGGCTTCGGGCAGAACAGTGGTTAATCACCAGGTCTGACATGAGCTTGAAGCTGTTCGATATTGTCTGAATATCACTCCACTCACCAAACAGGTCGCCAACCTGGGTGTATTCCATGACGGCAAAACCGTCATCGGAACTGTAGGGAAAGAAAGGCAGGATATGAACAAT
>SBGI01000079.1 GCA_006227015.1 Gammaproteobacteria bacterium | reverse complement strand
CAAAAATTATTCAGAATGCGGCACCGGAAAAAGTAGCAGAGAAGCTGTCTTTACCTCTGTACAGCTACACTTTGAGGCTTGATGAGCAACAGCCGGGGGCCTATGAAACAGGCTGGGATGTTGTCAATTTGATGCCGGGCAAACATACAGGTTATGCCGTGCAATGGTCGGCTCTGGCCGTTGCCTTGGTGATCCTGACCCTGTTTGCCAACTCCAACCTGGGTGCTGTGATTAAGAATCGCCGTCGCAAACAGATAACAGAAGAGGAAGGCTGATGACTCAGCAGGAAAATAAACGCAGTGGCCAGTGGCAGCTTTGGTTGATGATTATCATCCTCGGGGGTGTCATCAGTGCCGGCTTTCTATTGTTTCCAAAGACAGAAGAAGCGCGAGAGAAATTATTGAGCAGTTTGGGCACCACAAACCATGGTGAATTTGTGTTGCCAGCGGTATCCATAAAATCAATAGAGCTGATAGACACTGAACAGAATCCCTGGTTGTTTGATGAACAGAAAGTGAAATGGCGCATGATAATACCTGGCCATGCGGCTTGTGATCAGGAGTGCCAGGATCTTCTTTACCTGACGCGTCAGGTCCACATCAGTCTGGGAAAATACAGCCGACGTTTTGAGCGTATCTATGTAAATTTTGATGGCCACCTTGAGCCCGAAGCCCAGGAATATTTAAAGTTGCACCCGTTTTTACACGTGTTGTATGGCAATAAAAATGAAATGACAGAACTGCTGGCGCCAACTAATGCGCCGCTGGATGAGAATGACAAGCCTCTTCGTGCCTATATGGTGGACCAAAAAGGCATGATCATGATGAGTTATACCCTTGCCAATGATGGCCATGACATCATTGAGGACATTGAGCACCTGATGAAGTACTCGCCGGGAAAATAAATACAAAACATGGACAACTATTAACGAGACGATGATCAGGTTCAGCAAACCCCGACACCAGAAAGCCGGCTTTAGTCTGGCGCTTGTCGCTACACTTGTGGCGGCTATGGTGCTGTTGTTGGGGGTGCTGACAAGGTTGTCTGACGCGGGGCTGGGATGTCCCGGCTGGCCAAGTTGTTATGGGTCATCCCAGCTGGCCGGTGGTATTGTGGATATCCCGGCATCGGTAGACATAGGAACCGCGCAGATTGAGGTTCTTCATCGTTACCTGGCTGCGGTGTTGGGACTTATGGTGATTATGCTGGCGGTTATTTCCTGGCGTCGACGGGAAATGGAAGAATACCCATTTCGATTGCCGACCTTGATACTGTTCCTGGTAGCCTGGCAGGCCGTGTTTGGAATGTGGTCGGTGACGCTCAAGTTGTTGCCCCAGGTAGTGATGTTCCACTTGATGGCGGGAATGATTACTTTCTCTCTGTTATGGCTGCTTACCCTGCGCCTGGGAAGTAGGCCCTGGCAGCTTGCCGAGGACGTCGAGTGGCAGTTACAAAGTCTCAAGCCCTGGCTGCTGGTGTTGATGGCAGCACTGCTGCTGCAGATCGGCTTGGGTGGATGGACTAGCGCAAATTATGCCGCCTTCGCCTGTAGTGATTTTCCCACGTGTCAGGGTGAATGGTGGCCTGATATGAATTTCAGGCAGGGCTTTGATTTCACGCAGCCCATTGGCCCCAGCTATCTGGGTGGCAAGCTGGAAACAGAGGCGAGAGTCGCTATTCATGTCACTCATCGCATTGCGGGGTTGGTATTAGCTGTTTTGACCGTCATAATTGCCACCCCTTTGTTAAGAATAAAAAATAGTCAGGTGCGAGTGCTAACGACAACGTTTGTATTGCTCATGCTGACAGAACTGCTGCTTGGCGTTGCGAATAACCTGTTGATGGCGCCTATGATTACTGCGCTGCTGCATCACCTGATTAGCGCATTGTTATTACTTGTTCTAGTGGCCCTGATGACCGGAATCTGGCTGGCCAAACCGAGATATCAGAGGCGGGAGTCCTGAAATGTTAAATGAAGCAGAACTCAAGATGGAAAAAGCCACCTGGAGAGACTATCTGGAATTGACCAAGCCCAACGTTGTGGCTTTGATGATTCTGACTACGGTAATTGGCATGTTTCTGGCGGTACCGGGTATGGTGCCTCTGGATGTGCTGATTCTTGGCAACCTGGGTATTGCAGTTTGTGCTGGCGCAGCGGCGGTCGTCAATCACGTGGTGGATCGTCAAATTGATACCAAGATGGCGCGCACCTTTAACCGTCCCGTTGCCAAAGGCCGTGTTGAGCCTGTTCAGGCCATGCTGTTTGCCGCGGTACTGGGTGTTGTGGGTATGGCTATTCTGCTGGTTTATATCAATGCGCTGACGGCGTGGCTGACGCTGGCATCGTTGTTGGGTTATGCCGTGATCTATACCCTGTTCCTAAAACGGGCGACACCACAGAATATTGTGATTGGTGGTCTGGCTGGCGCGGCCCCTCCCCTGCTCGGCTGGACGGCTGTTACCGGCGAAATTCACGGCCATGCCCTGCTACTGGTGCTGATCATTTTTGCCTGGACGCCTCCACACTTCTGGGCACTGGCGGTCCACCGCAAGGATGAATATGCCAAGGCAGATATTCCCATGCTGCCGGTCACTCATGGTGAGAAATACACCAAGCTGCATATTTTCCTGTACACCCTGATTCTGCTGGTCATCAGCGTCCTGCCTTTCGTGACAGGTATGAGCGGCTGGTTGTATCTGCTCGGAGCCGTTGTGCTGGGTATCGGGTTTATCTATTGGGCCATCGTGATGATGATCGGAAAAAAACCTGACGCGGGCATGGATACTTTCAAATACTCCATTGTGTACCTGATGGCCTTGTTCGTGATTATGTTGGCAGATCACTACCTGGTGACCGTGCCGACGTTTATCCAGTAGCTTTTATCCAAAAGACAATGCCTGTTGAGGAGACTTGAAGACATGGCGCCGATCAAGGCACTGAATTCCGGCAGTGTTCGTCTGACAGTAGTTATCGCACTGGTTTTTGTGACACTGGTGGTTGTCGGGTTTGCCTATAAACTGAACCAGCCACGTATTCTCAATAAATATGAGCTGCGGGCTAATGGCGCTGTTGAACTGGATACACCGCGAAAGTTTTCTGATTTTCAGCTCACTGACCACCGGGGTCAGCCGTTCACCCAGGAAAATCTGAAAGGTAAGTGGACGCTGATCTTTTTTGGGTTTACTCATTGCCCGGATATTTGCCCGACAACCCTTGCGGCCGCGGCCAGAATGTATGCTGCACTGGACACTGATGAGCAGGAAAATTTGCAGGTTGTGCTGATTTCTCTCGATCCGGAACGGGATACACCAGAGCAGCTGGCCAAGTATGTACCCTATTTCAATGCTGACTTTATTGGTGCCAGTGGCAACCGGCACGTCCTGTTAAAACTGGCCACCGAATTGAATGTAGCGTACAGCAAGGTGGATCTTGAGAATGGCGACTACACCATTGATCACAGCGGCAATCTGGTATTGATTAATCCCTATGGTCATTATCATGGCTTTATGAAGCCGCCTTTTGAAGAAGGTAGCATGCGCCTGGCATGGCGCTCCATCAACGCCAGCTTCTGATTTATTCCCGCTTCAAAAGCGACAGTGCAAAGAGTATTCCCGCGCTCAACACAATCGACGGTCCCGCTGGTGTATCGGCAAGCCAGGAGGCCGATAAACCGATGAGTACCGCTATACAGCCTACCAGGCTGGCATAAACTGCCATTTGTTCCGGGGTCTGTGCAAAGCGACGGGCTGTGGCTGCGGGAATCACCAGCAATGCCGTGATCAGAAGAACCCCCACGACTTTCATGGCAATCGCAATTTCCAGTGCAATAATTAGCATCAGGGCAGTTCGTACGGCAGTAACAGGTACGCCCTCCACTCTGGCCAGCTCTTCATGGATTGTCATGGTTAGCAAGGGTTTCCACAGCCAGATAATCAGGCCGATGGCGACCGAGCCGATGATGTAGATAGTGACAACATCACGGCTAGTGACAGTCAGCAAATCCCCAAATAGTAAACTCAGCAGGTCGACACGGACATCAGGCATGAGAGACATGGCGACCAAGCCTATGGCCAGCGAAGAATGGGAAAGGATGCCGAGTACTGTATCCGACGCCAGGGTTTGTTGTTGTTGCAGTAAAACCAGCAACAATGCCAGTAATAGGCAGATAACAACCACCGACAAGGTCAGATTCACCGACATCAACAGGGCCAGAGCGACACCGAGCAGGGATGAATGAGCGAGCGTGTCGCCAAAATACGCCATCCGCCGCCAGACAATAAAAGCCCCCAGAGGACCGGTCACCATTGCGACACCAAGCCCGGCCAATAAAGCGTAAAGCAGTACATCAATCATGGCGGCAAGCTCCGTCGGGCTGCTGACCCGCTTTGCCGTGATTGACCACTTCGCCATGAAGGTCATGGTGATGGTTATGGTGGTGAGTATAAGGCGCAGTTTTACTGCCGAAGAGTTCGATAAATGCCGGGTTGTTACTGACCTGATCCGGGTGCCCGTGGCAGCAGACATGCTGGTTCAGACAGATGACTTCATCCGTGGCAGACATTACCAGGTGCAGGTCATGGGAGACCATGAGTACGGCACAGTCTAGGCGCTCACGTAGCTGACCGATCAGCCGGTAAAGGCTCTCCTGCCCTACTACATCGACCCCCTGCACCGGTTCGTCGAGAACCAGCAAATTGGGTTTTCGCAAAATGGCTCTTGCCAGCAGAGCGCGTTGCATCTCCCCGCCAGATAGGGACTGTAAGGGTCGGCTACCGGCAGCAGGGTCGACCCCGACTTCCTGTAGCGCCGCCAAGCAAAGTGCTATATCGGGCTCCGAAAGCGCAAGAAAGCGGTCGAGAGTAATTGGTAACGTGGGATCCAGCTGCAATTTTTGTGGCATGTAACCAATACGCAGGTTGGGAGCCAAATGAAGTTGCCCCGCATCAGGCGTCAGGAGGCCTAGCACAAGTTTTACCAGGGTGGTTTTGCCGGCACCATTAGGGCCAATCAATGTAATGATCTGACCGGGCATAACCTGCAGGTCGATACCCGACAAAACTGCGTTGCCACGAAATGATTTTGAGACCCCGTTCAGCTGAATCAGCGGCTCACTCATGACTGGCACTCCGGGCATAGTCCAACGATTTCGATCATTTGTGACTCAACCTGAAAATCGGCGCGAAGAGCCGTTTGCTCGACAGCGGTTGTCAGGTATTCGGCACTGCATTCTGCGGCCGAGCCACACTCGCGACAGATCAGAAAAACGTCATTGTGCTCGTTTCCCGGAAAGGGGCAACCGATATAGGCATTCAGAGATGCCAAACGATGGATCAGCCCCTGTTCAAGGAGGAACTCTATGGAACGATACACTGTTGGTGGCAAAATGCGTTTAACAGGGGATGTGGCGAGCGTCATCTGGTCGACAATGTCGTAAGCTCCCAATGGCCGGTGGCTGGCCCATATGGTTTTAAAGACGGCTTCCCGAATTGGAGTCAGTCGGACCTGGCGGTCCTCGCACAGAGATTTGGCGCGTTGCAGGGCTGCGTTAATACAGCGTTTATGGTCATGGTGGTGGTAAGCCACCTTTGAGTTGGTCCACATACAAATAGATCTGTAAAAATAAAATGTTATTTTATATCATTTGTGGT
>SBGI01000300.1 GCA_006227015.1 Gammaproteobacteria bacterium | reverse complement strand
AAAAGACGACCGTCGGTTTCCTTGTCGTAACCGCCGTTAAGCGGGTTGGGGAAGGGTTGCTATCCGGCATGTCCAACTAAGTATTTTCCAGTAACAATTGGTCAGCCATGGCATTGGCACTGAGCCAGGCTCCCTCACAGTCACTGTGCCTGAACCAGTCACCACAGGCACCAATATGTTGTTCGTGGCTCCACAGGTAGTCTTCGGTCAAGGGAGATTCATGGCGCGCATAGAGCCAGCGATGAGTGCGCAACCCGGTGATATTGAGGGTCTGTCTGGTGATGCCCGAAAAGCTTTCCAGCAGTTTGACTGCCACTTCATGGGAAGGTGAGTCCTCATGGGTCATGCTCCATGGAATATTGGCTTCCAGTTGCCAGATTTCCCAAAAAGGCCGTGTAGCCGGGTGGGGGCCGCGTTGGGTGCATATTGCCCGGGAAAGTACTGGGTGTTGGCCGCGCAGGTAACCACTGCTTGCCCCACTGCTTTGCTCAAGGCCAACGACAGTAACCCATGTGGGGGCAGAGGAAACACTGGATGCAAGTTGGACAAAATGATCGACGGGTGACAGCAGGGGCAGTGCCTGCATTGCTGGCACCGTCACCACCACAGCGTCATGGCTGGCAATCTTGCGGCCGTTGGCATCTTCCAGGGTGACGCCATTTTTAGTGCTGTGTATTGCTGAAATGCGCATGCCAGTATGCAGAACGGCGCCATCGGTTAGTCGTCGTGTCATGCCGCTTTGATAGGGCTTGGCTGAAAACACGGATAACGGCTCTAGTGCTGTGCCGTTGAAATCATGGGGCTGAAGGAAGAGTTTATGAATATCGGGCTGTTTTAACAGCCAGTCGTGAAAAGCCTGGGAGCGGGACTCGAACCAGGGTGCCCCCAGATTGGTCGGCGTGTTACTGAGTCGACAGCTGGCAAGTCGGCCTCCAGTGCCACGGCTTTTCTCGTACAGAGTCACCTGCCAGCCAGCCTGAATAAGGCGGTTTGCGAGTGTGGCACCGGCCAGTCCGGCACCGATAATGGCAATATTTTTTGGGTTCATGGTGTGGTTTGATCCGCCTGATGTGTCTCTTTCTCTCGTCTCTCTTATTACCTTTTAAAGCAATGACTTGACGGCCCGATGAAAGCGCTTGCTCTCCGGTGATGTCATACTGCTGAACACATCGACGACTTCTCCCTGACGATTAATCAGGTATTTGTAGAAATTCCATTTCGGGTAAGTCCCCGATGTTCCTCCCAGAAATTTCCAGATGGGGTCTGCGTCCTCTTCGCGCACCCGGCTTTTTGCAAACATGGGAAACTGCACGCCATAGGTGATCCTGCAGAAGTTATGAATTTCTTCTGGCCGACCGGGCTCCTGCCCTCCAAATTGGTTAGAGGGAAAACCCAGTACCACTAACCCCTGTTCGGCGTACTCCTGATAGAGCGCTTCCAGCCCTTCGTATTGTCCGGTAAAGGCGCATTTACTGGCGGTATTCACAATGATGAGTACTTTCCCCTTAAACGCGTCACAAAAGTTCACGGGTTGATTGGTTATCAAATCAGGAACACTAAACTGATAAATATTGTTGCAAGTGTTGTTATGGGTTGTGGCTGTTGGCATTTGCTGGACATCTTCTGCATTCGCCAACCCTGACAATGTTGCCAGGCATAGGCAAAGTATTGTTAAAACTCCTGACCGGTTGGTGTGCGTGTGTGGGTGTGCCATCGCTATTCGTCTCACTTCAGAAACACAATGACATCGACGGATTGATTGGCTTGGCTTCCGACGAGGCACAAACCTCCAGATGGGGTAGAACCTGAACCAGTTCTGCTTGCCTGACCCCGGCAGATCGACAGACTGCATAGGCCTGGGACAGATTGTGGCAGGCTACCACTTCGCCATATATGTCCTTGATCAGTTTCTCAATGATCTCGCCGTTTTGTTGGTAGCAGACCTGAATGACCATCGGGCCACAGGCTGAAGCTACAAACTTCACGTGAAACGGGTGGCCGTTCTTGCGCAGTTTTGCCAGTTGTCTGGTAGTCATAAGGTTTTTCCGTCAATGAAGTCTAATACGTGTTTGAACCACCGCCGGATCACTGCCAGTTGTGGATGATCTAGCGACTCAGTTGCTGCGTAAGACTCTCTACGGTGCACCTATTAAGACGCCGGTAAGAAACGGAGCGACTATGTTTTCAGGCCTGTCACAATCTTGGTGGGTAAATCTGGCGGGTTTTCAGCTGGCCTGGTGGCTTTGCATACTGATGGGCAATGATGCCTTGTGGATGGTTTTCGCCTTATTGGTCATGCACCTGATCGGTCATCGTAAGCCGGCGGTTGAAAGTGCGGTCATCACTTGTTGTGCTCTTCTAGGATTTGCGGTGGATACGTTTCTGACGGTATACGGAGTATTCATTTTCGGTTCAGGGCAGGGCTGGCCACCACTGTGGTTGTTTTTGCTATGGTTTGCTTTCAGCGCCACGTTGCGACAGGGGTTGGCGTGGTTTTCGGGGCGTTACGTACATGCAGCGGTGGCCGGTTCCCTGGTTGGCACGCTGACTTATCTGGCCGCGGGCCGCCTGGGTGCCGTCAGTTTCGGCATTGCTGAATTACAGGTAGCGCTGATGCTGGCATTGGTCTGGTTTCTCCTTTTTCCGGCTCTTGTGAAATTGGCAGACACTCTCGGAGGTTGGCGTGTTACAGCCTAGCCGCTGGATACTGGTTGTGCTGCTGGTCTGCCCATTATCGACGGTGGCCAAAACTCTTCCCGAAGACCTCCTGACGGTAGGGCAAGCTGAACTGAGCTTCTTTTTCTTCAAAATCTACAAAGCGGAGTTGTTAAACCGACCGGGTGAGCTGGAGCGGCTTCAGGGACCACTTGTATTGCGTCTCACCTTTCATCGGGATATCAGCCATCACCGCTTGCTAAGGGAAACCCGCAAGCGACTGAAAGGTGATATGACTCCACAACAACGGGATACATGGCTCAGCCAATTGCGGGATATATGGCCAAGTGTGGAGAAGGGTGAGGAAATGTCGTTTTTCATGGATGAGGCAGGCCATGGTCATTTTTATCTCCAGGGAAAGCATATCGGTTCACTTCCCGAGGAAGAGTTCTCAGAGGCATTTCTGAATATTTGGTTGGGTGACGACAGTGGCTACCCGAAGCTGACCCGAAAACTGCGGGGAGAACTGTAATAATGGAGAACGTGTCATGAGGACCTTCAAGGCAAAATCAATTTATCTGGCTGGGGCACTGCTGGCAGGTTGTTCGGCAAGCATTGATGATTACCAGGACAATACGCCGGCTTTACACCTGGATCAGTTTTTTAATGGCAAACTCGAGGCCTTCGGTATGGTCCAGGATTTTCGCGGGCGTGTGATCAGGCGATTTCGGGCCGACATATACGCTACCTGGGACGGTGATCGCGGCGTGCTGGACGAGCGGTTCTTTTTTGATGATGGCGAAGAAGAGCAGCGATGCTGGAAACTGACTAAAAACGGTAATCGCTACACCGGTGTTGCCGGGGATGTGATTGGCACCGCCGAGGGGGTGACCCAGGGTAACGCACTGAACTGGCACTACACGCTGGCAATAACCGTAAATGGCAAGGAGCGGCACCTGCAGCTCAATGACTGGTTGTACCTGATAGACGAGGATAACCTGATCAACCGGGCGACCATGAGTAAGTTTGGTATTCCGCTGGGCAAAATTACCCTGTCGATACACCGGGTGAAAACGGCCGAGCCAAAAAATCTGTGGTCTGTATGTGATCTCAAGCACTGAGCCTGGAGGCAGTATATGAACAGTAAATATGCGGATTCCTGCCCCTGGCAGGTGGCCTGGATAACCGGTGCAGGACGGGGCATTGGTGCCGCGCTTGCCAAAAAGTTATGCCAACTGGGCTGTACGGTCTATGGGTCTTCCCGCTCTCTGGACGAACTGGTTCAGCTGCAACGCACACTTTCTGACACCCCGGGAAGATTTATTCCCGCACCGCTGGATATACGTCGTCCGGGACAGATCTCAGCACTGTTCGAACGCTGGGATCGAGAGGGAGTTAAGCCGCAGCTGTTTGTACTGAATGCGGGTATTCATGATCCGGATGGGGCTGAGGGATTTTCTGCCCAGCGATGTCGGCGTTTACTGGATGTCAATCTTCAGGGCACCATCAATTGCCTGGACTTTGCCTTGCGGCACAGCAGGCATCAACGCGCAGGCCATATTGCTGTCATGTCCTCGGTGGCAGGTTATCGTGGTCTGCCAACAGCGGCGGCATACTGCGCCAGTAAGGCGGCACTAATCAGCCTGTGCGAATCTCTGTATATGGATATTCAGGGTACGGGCATCCGCTTGCAGGTGATCAACCCGGGTTTTGTGCGGACGCCGCTCACGGATAAAAACGATTTTCATATGCCGGCCCTGATGGAGCCGGAGGATGCTGCAGAGGCGATATACCGGGGCTTGTGTTCTCAACGTTTCGAAATCACATTTCCGGCACGGTTTGTATACTGGCTCAAATTGTTGCGAATCCTGCCCCACCGTTTATATCTACCCCTGATGCGCTGGGTCGCCTATCGCTCGTCGTAATGAGTTCCGTGCGGTTGCCTTTTCCCATCCCTCCGTGGCTGCAGACTAAAGTGCCTCGAAATCATCGGTAAGCACACTGTCATAGCGCTTTTGGTCATAAGTTCTCAGGGGCTCGACATCGCCTTCAGTAATAACCTCCAGTCGCAGAGCTTCAGACAGCTCAGTGTCCAAGTCGCCACTGGGGCCCAGTTCTCCTTTGCTGCGGGCGCGGCTGAATTTCTGCCAGGCGCTGTCTATCTCCAGAAGAGCCTGGAATGTGGTCTCAATGCGTCCGGCGGCATCGTTGGTACTGTCGCTAACATAGACATATTCTTTCAGGGACTGGCGAACCGGGTTTGGTTCCATGATCATTGCTCCCAGTTCACGGATCTGGTCATCGCCAGGTGCCCGGTAGCGTCTGCCCAGGGGCAGGCAGAGTAACTTTAAGAGCCAACCCAGCCAGCGCTGTGGGAAGTTGTCGCAGAATGCCACCAGGCTCTGCTGGGCATTGTTCAGGGAGCGCTTGAGTGCAAATGAGGCATGGGCATCATTGGCATCACTGGTTGGCAATGATTGATGGTATTTGAGAATACTGCAGGCAATTAACAGTTCACTGTGAATATCACCAAGCCGGGCAGACAGCAGTTCCCTGCGCTTGATACTGCCTCCCATCGTGCCCAGCGCCACATCGGCACAGGTGGCCAGAGCCGCGCTCAGGTGATTGATTTTCTGGTACCAGGGTTTATTGAAGCTGTTGGCATTGATCGGTAGGGGGCTGCCCAGTCCGCACCCAAGACCAAATACCAGGGTACGCGCCATGTTACTGCCGGTGTGTGCCAAGTGTGCCATCAGCAGGGGCTCAAATGCTTCTTTACCTGCGGCCTCATCTGCATCCTGCAGGGCTTGAAGCTCTTCAAACAGGTAGGGATGGCAGCGCATGGAGCCCTGGCCGAAAATCATTAACGAGCGGGTCAGTATGTTTGCGCCTTCAACCGTAATGGCCACTGGCATGGTGTGGTACATGGCGGCCAGAAAATTGCGGGGTCCCAACTGAATGGCTCGCCCACCCACCACATCCATGGCGTGGTTGACCATGGTGCG
>SBGI01000068.1 GCA_006227015.1 Gammaproteobacteria bacterium | reverse complement strand
CCAGGATGGATCCGATGACTAAATACATTTAATGCCCGGGACATCGTTATGATCAGTACTATTAAGGGTGCTGTCTGCTGCTGTTCTGTTTGGTTGAATCTAATAACAACATGGATTTTTTCACAATGGATATGCCACACACCCAATCCCACAACAGCCGACCGGAGCGGGACACCTCCATCTACCAAGCAGAGCCCGCAACCTATGGTGATCTGATCGTTCGATACCTCTCGGTGGCAGGCGTCCGCCACATTTTTGGTGTGCCGGGCGGCTCCATCGAACCGTTTTTTGATGCGGTTGCCCGGGCAGAGCGTAACGGCCCCGGTCCAACCATGGTGGTCTCACGCCATGAAACCGGCGCAGCCTTTATGGCCGATGGCAGCATCCGCGAATCAGGCCGTCTCAGTGTCTGTTGCTCGACCACCGGTCCAGGCGCCACCAACCTGATTACCGGCGTCGCCAACGCTTATGAAGAGAATTTACCGCTGCTGGTGCTGACCGCACAGACGCCCCAGGCTAAGTTTGGCCGTAAAACGCTACAGGACAGCTCCTGCTCGGCGATCGATGTGGTAGGCATGTTCAATCACTGCACCAAATACAGCACGCTTGTGTCCCATCCTGATCAACTGGAACACAAGCTGATCACCGCGTTGACGATTGCAAATACAGCGCCGAAAGGCCCCGTGCATCTGAGCTTGCCTGCGGATATCGTCAATACGGCACTCAGCAAACCGCTGCGCATCAACCCGGATCTGTTCAACCAACCATTCGAACTGAACTCTCCTATCGCACTGGAACAGCTCAAGACAAAACTAAACGAAGCGGAGAGGGTCCTGCTCTACGTCGGAGAGAATTGCCGCTTAACGTCAGATCAGTTGATACAGTTTGCCGAGCAAACAAACGCTGCCATCATTTCCGATCCCATCGGGAAATGCTGGGTGGACGAAACGCATCCCCGTTATTGCGGTGTTTTTGGTTTTTCCGGCCACCCCAAAGCCCGCGCTCTGGTGATGGAACAACAGTACGACCTGTTACTCGCGTTAGGTACACAAGCGGGAGAACTGGGCACCAGCGGCTGGGAGCCCAAGCTGCTGAACAACAAGATGGTGCATATTGACGACAACAGCGCGGCTTTCATGCGAACGCCAGAAGCCTGTCTGCACGTGTGCGGCTCGCTGCCCGATATTTTGACGCAACTGTCCACCCATGCCGCCATATTGCGCTCTCAGGGCAAGCAGTGGTTAGACCTGCCGCAATCCGTCGCATCCATTCCAATGCTAAGTCAGACAGAGCAGGCTGCAGCTACCGACAATGCAGTCCCGATTAAACCACAACGGGTAATGCACACACTTGCCCAGACTCTACCTGACGATACCCGTATCTTTATCGACGCTGGCAACGCTTGGGCCTGGTCTATCCGTTATATGCAGCGGCGCGACAACCGTGGCCTGTTCCGAATCGCCATGGCTTACGGTTCCATGACCTGGGCGATCGGTGCCTCCATTGGTTCCGCGGTCAGCAATCCCAAAGCACCGCATGTCTGCATTACCGGTGACGGCAGCTATCTGATGTCGGGTCAGGAGATCACTGTTGCGGCTCAGCAGCAGCTACCCCTGGTGATGATTATCCTGAACGACAATGCACTGGGTATGGTTAAACACGGGCAACGCTTGGGTGGTGCTGAGCAAACCGGTTTTGCTTTGCCCAAGATAAACTTCGCCCTGATGGCCGAAGCGATGGGCATTGAAGGGATCGTGGTAGAGTCGCCGTGGGAACTGGAAGCGGTTGATTTCGAGCGTTTGTTTGCGAAACGAGGCCCAACCATCATCGATATGCGGATCGATCCCGAGGAAATTCCTCCGATGCGAGAGCGCATAGAGGGGCTCGCAAACAAAAAGTAAGCTATATGAAGATGCCTCTTCTTTTCGAGTTCATCACCCGATAGGGATATTAATAAATATCCCTGTCTTCATGACCTTCGTAATGTACATCTTCTACTCGTAAAGGTAGAAAACTACCTTCCGGCCTGTCACTAGCATCTATATAGCACGCCTGAACGCCCGACGAGACTGCGGTATTAACCATCCATTCGATTTCCTTGCCCGAGAACCCCTGGTCTGCAAGAAAGGCGACCATATAACCCCCAAAGTTAATACATTCATCACACTCATCAGCAAGATAGTCACTAATGCTTTTAGCCAAAAGCTCATGCGCTCCTGGCGTAAATCCCAAGTCTGCACTCACGCGTTCCATCGCTATAACTCGCTCATCGCCTTTTGCTATGGGTCTGGCATAACCAGGAACATCTTTAAAACTTCGTAAATGAGTCTGAATAATATGCTCTATAGATGTACCAACCTCTGACACCTGCTTAGCTGCGTGAATAAACTCGTAGCAGCGCTGAATCACCCCGGGGCCATACATAATCGAATCTGCCGCCATCAAGCCAGCGCTCAGTCCTGATATACCCGACGCTCTGGACGTACCTGCTAAAGCCCCCATCTGATTGCACCAGATGCGAGGATCAGGCCAGCTAACACAGATAAAGCAAGCCTCCATCCAGTCCGCTAATTTTCGATCGGGTATTTCACCAGTAATGTTCAAAACCAGCTGTTGAAAGTAACTTTTGCTCCCAACTAGGTCATCCATCATCGAATAGCCATGACAGTATACGGCCTCACCAATTCGCCACCCTCCATTGGAGCTACGAATTAGGTTTCTCGACTGATCCCAGCAAGCGAACGCTTCCATATTACTTTCGCCCTTCATTTAATCATCCTTGTCATCAGACTCGATGGTATAGTGCTCGTCTGGCACAAATGGCAAATCGGTTATTTTACCGCCTGCTTTTTCGGCGGCATGTGCGGCGATACTGGGTGCACATGCGATCTGAAACAGTAATTCCCCTTCATAGGGTGAAAATCCAAGGTCGATCAACACCGCAGCAAACACAGCAGTCACACGACACCCAAAACCCTGGCGCTCAATAGCAGTCACGAAGTGCCTACACCAACGCATCGTTTCGCCTTGCGCGTAGTCGTCGCCAAATAGGTTCAAGGCAAGTTTTTTACTATAGGTGTCAGCACTGCCGTAAATGGTACCAAATCCAGGTGCTAACTCGATCTCGTCAGAAGCCACGCCACGCACATTACTTGCCGATGAGAGAACACGACAAGCGGTTTCAACGGGGTCTTGTTCTGCCACACTTATAAGATATTTCATGCAACGAAACACTTCCCGGCTGCCTTGCCACTCACCACTCGCAACGTTCAGGGCGAGCGGTAACACGTGGCTGACATTTGTCTTACTCACTGCAGCACTCATTGCAGCTCTGCATCCAGAATGGCGAGGTCCGGGAAGCACACTCACTAATAATGCATCCAGCAGCCTTCGCTGGTCGTCAGTAGGAAGCTCCCTCCGAAAGAGCAGAAAAATCACTTCGGTGAAGCTCTTTTCAGCAATCAGCGCCATATGGTCATAACCATGACAGCGAGCAGCGGCTACATGATAGGGATTAGAGTCTGAAGGAGTTTCTCTCCAGATAGATGTTTTAATGACATTACTGAATGAGTCGTCACGTTTTTTTACTTCAACCTTCGACATATAGCGCCCACACAATCTTGAGTTACGCCTATTTTTTAAACTCGTGTAACACTAAAAGTTATAAACAACTTCACCCCAGATACTCCTACCCTCCAACGGATAATCATCGGGAATGGCCTGACTAGAAGGCTCCCTTGCATCTGTGTCAAACACATTTTTTACGATTAGAGATAAACGAACCTTATCGTGATTGAAGCTTCGGGATATTCGCGAATTAACCCAATGATAATCATCAATCTCTGCGCGCGAATCGCCACTGGCTCGGGATCGAGATCCGATCCAGTAGTGTTGAATCGACCCTTTCCAATTCCGATCGAAGTTATAGTTCACATCCAGATAAGTCTGATGAGCAGGCGCGTCTGAAACTGACAAACCTGTATCAGCATCTTCAGATTGCTGCCAAGAATACGCTGCATTGACGCGCATTTTTTCCGTTGCTTGCCAGTCAAGCTCAAGCTCTAGCCCATATCCATCTTGGTTACGGGCATTTTGATATTGGCGCGTGTTTCCTTGAGCTACTATCGCTATTAAATCAGTGGCTTCGTAATTAAACAGGCTCAGCTTTACACCTGTATCAAAGTTTGGTCGATAATCAAAAGCCAGTTCCCAAGTTTTGATCTCCTCTGGCTTAAGGTCTGGATTGCCCAAAGCAGATGGATTGTTTTGGAAATAGAGCTCAGCAAAAGATGGCGCGCGGAAAGCTTCGCCATACAGAAGCTTTGCGGTGAGGTTATGTAGAGGCTCCCATACAAGCGCAAGCCTTGGATTAAGGGCGTTTCCAACGTCTTCAAAATGATCCCAACGCACACCCGCGGTAAAAGACCAATCAGGACTGAACTGCCATTGATCTTGGGCAGAAACAAAATATGATTCACGACGCTGGTCTTGCAAAAAAATATCCCCCGTCCCTGTCACATTGGTTAATGTGCCATCTATTGGGGAAACCGAACCATCGATGACACCTGGGCCATAGTTCTTATATTCTGACGTCTCAAGCTTACTTTCGGACCAGCCGCTTGCCACACGAATAGAGTGATCTTTAAACCCTCGGTATTGCGCAGCGATCTCAAAGTCGTAGTTCTCTGACACCGTTTGAGGATTGCCTATGTATCCATCGGGGAAATCAACCATTCCTGCCATAGGTGTGGAAAATGCGTTTCCATCCGACCCAATAGGCAATCGTGCGCCTGCGGGAAATAGGTAAAACAACGCATCACTTTCACCACGCTGATAGGAAAAATCCATCTCTAGTTTGAGTGTGTCCGTTATGTCTGCATCATAGCTGAGATGGCTAAGGAACTGCGTAGCATCCTGAAAGCCACGGTTATCCAATGCCTGTGCACCACCCTGCCCAAGGCCACCCTGATCCTGCTGCCAGAACCAGTTTTGCAAGGACCAGTTTCCTGAACTGACATCCAAATGCATATTGGTGACATCGTAGTGTGTACTCAAGGCACCCGGCGCCAGCGATGCACTTGTTCCATAAGTGCTGTCCCATATGGTCTGCGCATCAGCATTAATTATGCGTCCACTATCCCCATCGGAGCGTTGTTTTTCCAAGGCAAACGAGATTGCTAAATTTTCGTTCTGATAGCCCTTGCGCACCCAGATATCACGACTATTGAAGCTCCCCGCTCTTATGCCAGCGGCACCACCTTCGTTTTCAGCAGCTGATTTAGTAATGATATTGATTACGCCACTAAAAGCATCAGCACCGTACACAGCAGAACCCGGACCACGAATCACTTCAATCCGACTGATGTTGCTGAGAGGCATCTGAAAGGTCACAGGCAAACCACCATTTGCCAATCCATCGATCTCTGTACCATTCATCAACACCAGTATCTGAGGATTAAATCCGGTTTGGATACCACGAATTGAGTAAACCGGATCAAGCCGACTCAGATCTGACGGCATAACGTGCAAGCCTGGGATTCTCTCCAGAACTTCGTCGAGATGGGTCGCACCCATCGCTTCGATCTGCTCAGCGGAGATGACGCTGGCCACCGAGGGTGCCTTGCTGATCGGTGTGCTGGTGCCTGTCGCAATGCTTACAAGCTC
>SBGI01000080.1 GCA_006227015.1 Gammaproteobacteria bacterium | reverse complement strand
GCAGAAGAAGCACTCACCTTTGATGACGTGTTGTTGGTGCCCGGTTATTCCGAGATCACCGCCAAAGATGTGTCGCTAAAAACCCGCCTTACCCGCCGAATCGAAATGAATATCCCGCTGCTGTCAGCGGCCATGGATACTGTTACAGAAGCTCGCTTGGCCATCGCGCTCGCCCAGGAAGGCGGTGTTGGTATTGTTCACAAGAGCATGACCATTGAAAAGCAGGCCCTGGAAGTGCGGGCGGTGAAAAAATTCGAGAGTGGTGTTGTTAAAGACCCCATTACCATCCATGCAGAAGAGCCGGTCAGCGCGCTATTGGCCCTGACGCGGGAAAACAATATTTCCGGTGTTCCAGTCATCAGTAACGGCGAGCTGGTGGGCATTGTCACACGACGCGATGTGCGCTTTGAGCCCAGCCTGGACCTGCCGGTGTCAGCGATCATGACCCCGAAAGAACGCCTGGTAACGGTTAAAGAAGGGGCGAGCGCTGATGAAGTGAAGGCGTTGCTTCACAAGCACCGTATTGAAAAAGTCCTGGTGGTTAACGACGACTTTGAATTGCGGGGCCTGATAACCGTAAAGGATATTGATAAGGCCGAAAAATATCCCAGCGCCTGTAAAGACGATCAGGGCCGCCTCAGGGTTGGCGCTTCCGTTGGCACCAGTCTTGATACAGATGACCGGGTGGAAGCGTTGATTCGAGAAGGGGTGGATGTACTGGTTGTAGATACCGCCCACGGACACTCTCGCAACGTGCTGGATCGGGTTCGTCGTATCAAGCAAATGTACCCGGATGTTGATGTGATTGGTGGCAATATCGCCACTGCGGAGGCTGCCTTGGCGTTAGCCGCGGCAGGCGCCGATGGTATCAAGGTCGGTATCGGCCCGGGTTCTATCTGTACCACGCGTATCGTGACCGGTATCGGTGTTCCGCAGATCTCTGCCGTAGCCAATGTGGTGGCAGCGCTTGCCAAACACGAGATACCCGTCATTGCAGACGGTGGTATTCGCTTTTCAGGTGACGTGGCCAAGGCGCTTGCGGCCGGGGCACATTCCGTGATGATGGGTTCGATGTTTGCCGGGACAGAAGAAGCCCCGGGAGAAATTGAACTGTATCAGGGACGCACCTATAAATCCTATCGTGGCATGGGCTCCATGGGCGCTATGGCACAGACGGTGGGCTCCAGTGATCGTTACTTTCAGGATGCCAGTCAGGGTGTAGAGAAGCTGGTGCCCGAGGGTATTGAAGGGCGTGTCCCCTACAAGGGACCGGTTGCCGGAATTATTCACCAGATGATGGGGGGAGTCCGCTCGGCAATGGGTTATACAGGCAGCATTGATATTGAAATGCTGCGCAACAAGCCCAATTTTGTCCGGGTGACGTCCGCTGGCATGGGTGAAAGCCATGTACATGATGTGGCGATTACCAAGGAAGCGCCCAATTACCCTCGTTAACGGGTGCGAATGGACTGAACAGAACAACAGGGCTGCATGGTGCAGCCCTTTTAAATTGGCTTTTAACTGGCAATGGCAGTGTTATGACAGACATTCATTCACACAGGATTCTGATTCTCGATTTTGGCTCTCAATACACGCAGTTGATTGCGCGCCGGGTCAGGGAGATTGGTGTGTATTCGGAAATTCATCCCTGGGATATGGATGAAGCGGCCATTCGGGATTTTAACCCCAAAGGCATCATTCTCGCAGGTGGCCCGGAGTCGGTGACTGCCGGTTTCTCCCCGCGGGCACCCCAGATGGTTTTTGAAATTGGCATTCCCGTATTGGGCATCTGTTACGGCATGCAAACCATGGCCGAACAACTGGGCGGAGCTGTTCAGGGTTCCAGTGTGCATGAGTTCGGTTACGCGCAGGTCAAGGTTCAGGGCAATAGTCGTTTGCTGAAAGATGTGGTCGATCACGTCGATCACGATGGCGGTCCGTTACTGGATGTCTGGATGAGCCACGGTGATAAAGTGACTTCGCTGCCGACAGGGTTTGAAGTAATGGCATCGACCGAGTCCTGCCCGATAGCTGGTATGTTCTGCCCGCAGCGGGACTTCTACGGTGTGCAGTTCCATCCGGAGGTGACGCACACCCTTCAGGGCATGCGTATTTTTGAACACTTTGTGTTGACCATCTGTGACTGTGCTGCGTTGTGGACACCTGCGCATATTATTGAGGACAGTATTGCCCGTATCCGTAGCCAGGTAGGTACTGACCCGGTGTTGCTGGGCTTGTCTGGCGGTGTTGATTCATCGGTGGTTGCAGCACTGCTGCACAAGGCCATTGGCGATCACCTGACCTGTGTATTTGTCGATAACGGCCTGCTGCGTAAGAACGAAGGCGACCAGGTGATGGAAATGTTCGCCAAGAATATGGGCGTCAAGGTGATCCGTGTGGATGCGGAAGACCGCTTCCTGGACAAGCTCGCCGGAGTGGATGATCCGGAACAGAAGCGCAAGATCATCGGCAATACGTTTATTGAGGTGTTCGACGAAGAATCCGCCAAACTTTCGGATATCAAATGGCTAGCCCAGGGCACCATATATCCGGATGTGATCGAATCGGCCGCGGCCAAGACCGGCAAAGCCCATGTGATCAAATCGCACCATAATGTCGGTGGCTTGCCTGAAGACATGAAAATGGAACTGGTTGAACCACTGCGGGAACTGTTCAAGGATGAAGTGCGCAAAATCGGCCTGGAGCTGGGCTTGCCTTACGATATGGTTTACCGCCACCCGTTTCCTGGTCCCGGGCTCGGTGTACGCATCCTCGGTGAGGTAAAAAAAGATTACGCTAACCTGCTGCGCGAAGCTGATGCCATTTTTATTGAAGAGTTACACAAGGCCGACTGGTACCACAAAACCAGCCAGGCATTTGTGGTCTTCCTGCCGGTCAAATCGGTGGGTGTAGTGGGGGATGCCCGCCGTTATGAATACGTGGTTTCGCTGCGTGCCGTTGAAACGGTGGATTTCATGACTGCTCGCTGGGCACATTTGCCCTACGAATTACTGGAGAAGGTGTCGAATCGCATCATCAATGAAATTTCCGGTATTTCCCGGGTCGCCTACGATGTGTCGAGCAAACCTCCGGCAACAATTGAGTGGGAGTAGGAGAAAATCTTAATCTACTGAAGTGCAACAAAAAAATAATTACTTCCAATCATATAACCTCGATCATCAATGGCTTGTTTATTGTATTTGTCGCGTGTAGCAAAGCAGAAAACACCGATCCCATGAGTGAGAACAAAGGGTGGTATGGTATCAGTCAACTTGAACTGCGTTATTCTGGAGCAATCTGGAAACAAGCTATCCTGAGCACCCAGTTGATTTCTATGCATAGGTCATTCTGATAGGCCTGTTTGGCTTCCGAGCTGGGTAGATCGCAAACGTACCTCTAGCCTTGTAAAAAGATATTCCGTCCCCATATAGACAGGAGCTGGCTATTTTGCCTGCTCCTATCTAAAGGCTATCTAATGCCATCACAAAATGATGCTTCTGGTCCCTCATGGGGAACCCGCCCCCAATCACCACCGGATCTTGAACTGGCCCTAAAAGAAGGTATAGACCGATTAAAAGGTTTATTTGGGGGAGGTGGTTCAGGGCAAAACAACGGCGGTAGCGTTGGTAAGTTATTTACGATTGGCCTTGTGTTGCTTATAGGCTTAAGCCTCTGGTCTGCTTATTACACCGTGCCCAGTGATTCCGTCGCAGTGGTCCAGCGGTTTGGTATGTATCTCAAAGAAGTGCAGCCGGGGCTGCATTTTAAGCTGCCTTTGGGTATTGATAAGACGACGATTGTTCCTGTTAAACGGCAATTAAAACAGGAGTTTGGTTTTGCCACACCCGGTGCTCGTGATCCTTATCAGGGCGCACGCGATGGCGGCCGTGAAACACAAATGGTTACTGGCGATCTGAATGCTGCATTGGTGGAGTGGGTTGTGCAGTACCGCATATCAGATCCGGTGAAATTTTTATTTGAGGTGCGCGAGCCCGCAGAGACGCTCCGCTATGTATCGGAATCGGTCATGCGAGAGGTCGTGGGGGATCGAACCGTGGACGAAGTGATTACCATTGGACGGCAGGAGATTGAAATTGAAGCACTGGTCAAAATGCAGGAGCTATCCACCAAATATGTAATGGGTATCAGCATTGATCAGGTGCAGTTAAAAAACATCAACCCACCCAAGCCAGTGCAGGAGTCATTTAATGAAGTGAATCAGGCGCAACAGTCAAAAGAAAAGCTCATCAATGAAGCGCGGCGGGAATATAACAAAGTGATTCCGTTGGCAGAGGGCGAAAAGGATCAGCGCATTCGGGAAGCGGATGGCTATCGTCTGAAACGTATCAATGAAGCCGAAGGCGATGCCCTGCGATTCAATGCGTTATTTGCGGAATATCAAAAAGCACCGGAAGTAACACGTCGCCGTATTTACATTGAAACTATGCAGGCAGTAATGCCGAAAATCGAATCAAAAGTGTTGATGGATGATGCTGGCTCTGGCCTGTTGCCTTTGCTTAATCTCGATGGGCAAAAGAGGGTTCAGCCATGAACAATATACGATTTTTAACGGTATTCTTTATTGTCATTACTAGTGTATTTGTTCTGGGAAGTTCTCTGTACACCGTTGATGAAGTTGAGCAGGTCATTATTACCCAGTTTGGCAAGCCGGTTGGCGAGCCGGTAACGAAGGCAGGCCTTAAATTCAAAACCCCCTTTGTGCAAGTGGTAAACCCCATCGACAAGCGTGTGCTGGAATGGGATGGTGCCCCTTCCGATATGCCTACTAAAGACAAACTGTATATTTCCGTGGACTTGTTTGCCCGCTGGCGGATTGTTGATCCGCTACAATTCTTTTTACGCCTGCGTGATGAACGAAGCGCACAATCAAGGCTGGACGATATCCTGGGTAGTGAAACGCGAAATGCAGTAGCCAAGCATGAATTGATTGAAATTATTCGTACTACCAAAGGCCGTGTGCCACTCATAGACACTACCGTTCTTGGCGAAGTCGATGCCTCTTCCACAGAACAAGGCTCCACTATGGGTGCACTGGTGCCTATCGAGAAAGGCCGCAAGTTGGTTGAACAGGAAATATTCAAAGAGGCGGCGGAAAAAGTGGGGGTGTTCGGCATAGAGCTGCTGGATATTCGCTTTAAACGCATCAACTACAACGAAAGCGTACGACCCAAAATTTATGACCGGATGATCAGCGAACGTAGACAGATCGCCGAACGGTTTTTGTCCGAAGGTAATGGCGAGGCCGCCAGAATTAGGGGGAACAGGGTACGTGACCTCAACAAAATCCAGTCTGAAGCCTATCGTCAGGTAGAAGAAATTCGAGGTCTGGCCGATGCCAAAGCCACCGAAATTTATGCCAGCGCCTACAATCAAAGCCCGCAATCTGTGGAGTTCTACGAGTTCACCCGCACGATGGCTTCCTATCCTGAAATTATTGGTGAAAATACCACTATCGTACTTTCTACTGACAGCGATCTTTTCAAATTTCTTAAAGGTATGCGTATTACTAAGGAATAACTCAACCCACACGTGGAGTAATTTATGAGCAAGGAACGGAAAAACAACAAGGAATCAAAAAAGCAGCCCCTAATGACCCAGAAAGAGAAAAAAGCGGCAAAAAAAGCAAAGAATAACAATCCGAGCCACAGTAT
>SBGI01000081.1 GCA_006227015.1 Gammaproteobacteria bacterium | reverse complement strand
CAGTCGGCTGATAGAAGGGGTTAAGGCTGTATATGGGGAAGATACGTATAAAGAGCTCTATGGAGAGATTCTTCCTGTAAGTAATGAGCGTGTCCTGTCGGCAGAAGATGGCGCCGAAATTGTGCTAGCTGGGCGGTCGTTTCAAATACGCCACACTCCTGGGCATGCGGAGCATCACTTCTGTGTCTGGGATATGAAAAGTAAAGGCTGGTTTACTGGCGATACATTTGGTTTGAGTTATCGTTTCAGGGCGCTGCAAGGAGAACGCTTCATTCTTCCGACCACTACTCCTGTGCAGTTTAACCCGGACAGGTTACTGGATTCTGTGGATTTGTTGATGAGTTATGATCCACAGCGCATGTATCTGACGCATTATGGCGTCCTGGAGTCTCCCTCTAACTATGTGCAAAGCCTTAAACAGCAGATCAGGGATTGGAGCCAGATGGCTCTGGCTCTGGAACCAGGAGATGGCCTGGAGCAGGAGATTGCCGAGAAATTGTCTGAATTGCTTAGGCAGCAAATTCTGGAACAATGGCCAAATGTCGACGCCGCTGAAATTCTCAATGATCTGGCGATGGATATTGCGCTCAATGCCCAGGGTATTGATGTGTGGTTAGGGGGGATAGAGCGGAGTTCAGCATAGCCAGCTAAGGCACCTAAACACTGCTGGCGCTTTACACGAGAGTCTCATTATGAACTGGGTGTTTTTGTAACTAAGAGTTACTTCCCATTCTGTTCCCGTGCCACAGCCCGATAGCCAATATCTGTACGGTAGTAGACCTTATCCCAGGAGATCTGTTTGGTCAGATCATAAGCGCGTTGCTGTGCTTCACCCACAGTTTCACCCAGGCCCACGGCGCAAAGAACTCTGCCACCATTGGTGGTGACTTGTCCGTCGATGTTCTTTGTGCCCGCGTGAAACACCTTGCGATCTTCGAGCTCTTCGGTGGGAAGGCCTGAAATAATGTCGCCTTTGTGATAGCTGTTGGGGTATCCCCCAGCGGCCAGCACCACGCCAAGAGCAGCTCTTGGGTCCCAGTCTACAGTGCATTGATCCAGTGTTTTATCCAGGGCTGAATTGCACAGTGCCACCAGGTCCGATTGTAGGCGCATCATGATTGGCTGAGTTTCAGGGTCGCCAAAACGGCAATTGTACTCAATGACTTTGGGGCTGCCGTCGGCCATGATCATCAGGCCGGCGTAGAGAAAGCCCGTATAACTATTGCCTTCTGCGGCCATGCCCTCGACGGTCGGGAAGATGACTTCATCCATAATGCGATCGTGGATTGCCGGGGTCACTACCGGTGCCGGGGAGTAGGCGCCCATGCCGCCAGTGTTGGGTCCCTTGTCGCCGTCATCCCGGGCCTTATGGTCCTGGGAAGTTGCCATTGGCAGGATGTGTTCGCCGTCCACGATGACAATAAAGCTGGCTTCCTCACCGGCCAGAAATTCCTCGATAACCACCCGGTGACCGGCCTCGCCAAAGGCGTTGCCCGCCAGCATATCGCGCACAGCGTTTTCTGCTTCTTCAAGGGTGCTGGCTACAATCACACCTTTGCCGGCGGCGAGACCGTCGGCCTTGACCACAATCGGGGCGCCTTTCTCGCGAAGATAGGCCAGCGCCGGCTCGATCTCAGTAAAGTTCTGGTAATCGGCGGTGGGAATCCTGTGGCGTGCCAGGAAGTCCTTGGTGAAAGCCTTGGAGCCTTCCAGTTGTGCGGCGCCCTTGCTGGGTCCAAAAGCGCGCAGGCCGCGCTCGGCGAAGAAGTCGACGATACCGTCCACCAGGGGTTGCTCCGGGCCAACAATGGTCAGGGCAACATCATTTTGTTCGGCAAAATCGGCCAGGGCTGGGAAATCACTGACCTGGATATCGACATTCTGCAGATTGGCTTCCAGGGCGGTGCCGGCGTTACCGGGTGCGACGTAAACGGTGTCTACGCCCTCGCCTTGCGCTGCCTTCCACGCCAGTGCGTGTTCCCGTCCACCGGAGCCGATTACCAGAATATTCATGGGGGATTCTCTTGCCGAAAATGAAAGCGGCGATTGTACCGGCAAGGAACAATCGCCGCAAAATCAAAACCCTGAAATTGCGTTTGACCGCAATCAGTGGCGGAAGTGACGCATGCCCGTGAAGACCATGGCCATACCGTGTTCATCCGCTGCGGCAATCACTTCATCATCACGGATGGAACCACCGGGCTGGATAACACAGCTGATACCCACCTTGGCGGCATTGTCGATGCCGTCGCGGAACGGAAAGAAGGCGTCGGAGGCCATCACTGCCCCTTTTACTTCGAGGCCAGCATGTTCCGCCTTGATGGCGGCGATTCTCGCTGAGTTAACGCGGCTCATCTGGCCGGCGCCGACACCGATAGTCTGATTGTTTTTGGCATAAACGATGGCGTTGGACTTGACCATTTTTGCCACTTTCCAGGCAAACAGCAGGTCGGTCAGTTCCTCATCTGTGGGTTTGCGTTCGGTAACCACCTTCAGGTCGGACGCTGTGACCATGCCGTTATCGCGATCCTGTACCAGCAGGCCGCCGTTGACGCGCTTGAAATCGAATTCCTGGGGACGGTTGTCACCCCACTGACCGCACTCCAGCAGGCGAACATTTTTCTTGCTGCTGACAGCCTCTATGGCAGCGGCGGAAACGCTCGGTGCAATTATGACTTCCACGAACTGGCGCTCGCAGATGGCTTCCGCAGTGGCGGCATCGAGCTCGCGGTTGAAGGCAATGATGCCGCCGAAGGCCGACTCGGGGTCAGTGGCAAAGGCCAGGTCGTAGGCCGTGTTAATGTCGACCGCAACGGCAACGCCGCAGGGATTGGCGTGTTTAACAATAACGCAGGCCGGGACATCAAATTGCTTGACGCACTCCAGTGCCGCATCGGTATCGGCGATATTGTTGTAGGACAGTTCCTTGCCCTGTAGCTGACGGGCTGTGGCGACACCGGTATCTGCCGGATTGGCTTCGACATAGAAGGCCGCCTTCTGATGCGGGTTTTCACCGTAGCGCATTTCCTGGGTTTTCAGGAACTGCGTATTAAAGGTGTCGGGGAAGTCGCGTTTCTTATTCGCCGTGTCGCGCGCGCCGAAGTGGTTGGCAATCATGCCGTCGTAGGCGGCAGTGTGTTCGAAGGCCTTCACCATCAGGCTGTAGCGCGTGTCATAAGCGAGCTGGCCGTTATTGGACTGCATTTCCTCGAGCACGGCGCTGTAGTCGCTGGCGTTGACCACGATGGCAACATCCTTGTGGTTTTTTGCAGCGGAGCGAACCATGGTGGGGCCGCCAATATCAATGTTTTCGATGGCGGTGGGCAGGTCGCAGTTGGGATCGGCTACGGTGCTGGCAAACGGGTAGAGATTAACGACCACCATGTCGATGGGTAGGATGCCGTGTTCGTCCATGACAGCATCGTCAGTGCCGCGACGGCCGAGAATACCGCCGTGCACCTTGGGGTGCAGTGTTTTGACGCGGCCATCCATCATCTCGGGGAAGCCAGTGTAGTCAGAGACTTCACGCACGGGAATGCCATTCTCGTTTAGCAGGCGGTACGTGCCGCCAGTAGATAGCAGCTCTACCCCCTGATCGGCCAGGGCTCGGGCAAAATCGGCAATTCCGGTTTTATCGGAAACACTGATCAGGGCGCGGGATACTTTACGCAGGTCGCTCATCTCGTCCTCTAAGTCTTACAGCAGGTTGTATTGTTTGAGTTTTTTTCTAAGGGTGCCGCGGTTTAGGCCAAGCATTTCCGCAGCCTTGCTCTGGTTGTTGCGAGTGTAGGCCAGCACTGCTTCCAGCAATGGCACTTCCACCTCACTCAATACCAGCTGGTAGAGTTCATTGGTGGGCTGCCCGTCCAGATGAAGAAAGTATTTCTCCAGTGCCTGGGCAACGCACTGGTGTAAAGATTCATGTTGATGGCCGTTATCCAGGGATTCGGTGTTCATTTCCGCCTGGATAGTAAAGGTGTCAATGGCGCTCATGCGGCTGTGTCCCATTCTTCTTGTCTCGTCAAAAAGAGTTTCAAGCTTTGTTGTTGTTGGCTGGGGGTGTCCAGCTGATTGAAGTACTTCCGAAATGTCTCACCGCTCGGCAGGTTGTCAACGTACCAGCCTATGTGTTTGCGAGCAATGCGCGTGCCAAGATAGTCACCATAATGTTCATGTATGGCGTACAGGTGCTCACTGATAGTTGCCACCCGTTCCTCGGCAGTGGGGGAGTCCAGCAGTGTGCCAGTCTGAAGGTAATGGTTGATCTCGCGAAACAGCCAGGGATTTCCCTGGGCACCGCGGCCGATCATGACAGCTGCCGCCCCAGTGTGGTCGATCACATGTTTGGCCTGCTCGGGGGAGCGGATATCGCCGTTGGCAAACACGGGGATATCGACAGAGGCCACCACCTCGGCAATGGTGTCGTATTCGGCATCCCCCTTGAACCGACAGGCGCGGGTGCGGCCGTGGACGGCAAGAGCCTGGATGCCACATTGCTCGGCAATTCTGGCAATTTTCACGGCATTGCGCGATGCGGAGTCCCAGCCTGTACGTATTTTAAGCGTGACCGGCACCTGTACCGCATTAACAACTGCCAGCAAAATATCTTCCACCAAGGATTCATCTTTCAGCAACGCCGACCCTGCTGCCCGTTTGCAGACTTTTTTGGCGGGGCAGCCCATATTGATGTCAATAATTTCAGCGCCAAGCAGCAGGTTTTGCCGGGCGGCTTCCGCCATCATTTCGGGGATGCTGCCCGCGATCTGCACGGACTTTGGTGTCGGCTCATCTTCGTGGGGAAGGCGTTGCTGGCTTTTGCGGGTATGCCAGAGGCTGGTGTCGGAAGTGATCATTTCTGACACGGTCATGCCGGCGCCCAGGCGCTTACACAATTGGCGGAACGGGCGATCGGTTACGCCGGCCATGGGGGCCAGAACAGTGCGCGATGCCAGAACGTGATTGCCAATGGTAACCAAGTTGAGCTGCCTCAATGAACGATGTCGGAAAAGGGGGGTGGCTATAATACCCGCACTTGAGATAAGGAATAAAGACTATTCCTGAATGAATAGCGAGTAACTGACGGCTTCCTGCCCCGGGTCAACCAGTGTCAGACCCAGCCGCACCGGCTGGTTTGGGGGCATCATGTTGGCACCTGACATTTCTCCGGCAAGGTACTCAAATGGTCTCAGTCGCCTCTGTGCCACGGCTTCGCCCTGCAGGTTTTCAAAGCGCAGCAACAGGTCCGGAAAGGGCTGGTAAAAGTCGGCGTTATTGATAATGACCGCATCAACCGAGAGCGCGCCGGGCGTATCCGGCTTGCTGTAGACCAGTAGTGTGTCGCTACGGATTTTATTGATGTCACGGAGAACGGGTACTGTGCACCCGGAGAGCTCACAGTAGCGCAACACCCACGGGCGATAGCTCGAATTTTTTCCCAGCACATCCGCATAGAAAAAACCGTATTGGGCAACAATGAATAGTGCGGCCAAGACAGCAAGGATGGTCCACTGCCAGGGAAATGGCTGACGCGGTTTGTTTTCGGCAGGCCATGTTTCATCAAAGCTTGCATTAAAGTCTTCGGGTAGCCTCACACTGAGTTCGGCTTCGGCTTCGGCTTCGGCTTCGGCTTCGGCTTCGGCTTCGGCTTCGGCTTCGGCTTCGGCTTCGGCTTCGGCTTCGGCTTCGGCTTCGG
>SBGI01000271.1 GCA_006227015.1 Gammaproteobacteria bacterium | reverse complement strand
GCGTTTTTAGTCACAATATATCTAGCCATAGTACCCTCAACATCTTATTGTCGGTTAATAATCACTGCATTAACATGCTATTAATAATACATTCAACGCAGATGGAAAAACTCCCTCTTTTGCTGGATGCTGGGACAAAAATATAGTTTTTTTTGCAGTAAATCAATACCTTATAAGAAGAGCAAACTTTTAGCACCAACTGTTTTTCAAGGTGTTTTTCAGGTCAAATTGCCTGATATTTTCAGCAATCAACACTTGTTTTAGTACAGGGCTCCGCGACCACTTTAGGAATCCTGACCCGGTTAAAATATAATCGCCGACCTCAACCAAATAAGACCCGTTAACCAAAAGGAGCTCCCCATGCCCGGCTTACTTCCCAACACCGACCCGGATGGTCTGCTTGAATACTCAGTCGTCTTTACAGACCGCTCACTGAATCATATGTCCAAACGCTTTCAGGCGGTCATGAATGACATTTCCAGCACACTTAAAGAGGTTTATAACGCAACCGCAGTTGTAGTTGTCCCGGGTGGTGGCACCTACGGCATGGAAGCAGTGGCTCGACAGTTCGCTACGGGGGGGAAATGCCTGATCATCCGCAATGGCTGGTTCAGCTTTCGCTGGAGCCAGATTCTCGAGATGGGACATATCAGCGATCAGAACATCGTCATGAAAGCCCGCCCGGTTGATGACTCACAAAACCCCGCCCTCGCCCCTGCACCCATTGACGAGGTAGTTGCCACCATCAAGGCAGAAAAACCAGACATGGTGTTTGCCCCTCATGTGGAAACCGCCTCCGGCATGCTCCTGCCGGATGACTACATTCGCGCTGTTGCCGAAGCGGTTCACTCCGTGGGTGGCATGTTTGTACTGGACTGTATTGCCTCCGGCACATTGTGGGTCGACATGCAATCGCTGGGTGTTGATATTCTGATCAGTGCTCCCCAGAAAGGCTGGAGCGCATCGCCCTGTAGTGCATTGGTGATGCTCGGAGAAGAGGCCCGTAAGCGCATAGACGATACCGTCAGCAGCAGTTTTGCCTGTGACCTGAAAAAATGGCTGCAGATTATGGAAGCCTACGAGAATGGTGGCCACGCTTACCATGCCACCATGCCAACCGATGCCCTATTGAAATTCAGGGACACCATGAAAGAAACTCAATCCTACGGTTTTGACAAAGTGAAAGCGGAGCAGATTGAGCTGGGCAAACGGGTACGAGCCCTGCTGACAGAGAAAGGATTCAAAAGTGTTGCTGCGGAGGGCTTCCAGGCCCCGGGGGTCGTGGTGAGCTACACCGAGGATACCGACATACACAATGGCAAAAAATTTCTCGCAGAAGGTCTGCAAATTGCCGCAGGTGTTCCGCTGCAATGCGACGAACCGGACGGATTCCAGACCTTTCGCATCGGGCTGTTCGGTCTCGACAAGCTTCACAATATTGAACGCACTGTCTCCACCCTCAATACCGCTTTGGACAAGGTCGTTCGTTAATATAAACGCATCTACCGCCTTTTCAGCCTGGATTCCCCCAGACTGAAAGGCGGTCAGTGTTATACTGAACCACGTCTTCCCACTTTCGTTTCGCAATCACCAAAGCAAGCCTGCCATGTTCTCCGGCCTACCCAAAATACTCTCAGCCGCGCTGCTTTTCCTGCTCTGCACTGTGGCGCTGTCCAACGCCATGGCAGAAGGCGACATGGATGAAAATGAAGAGTCCGTGATAGAAGAAGCAGAAGACGAGGATGTTGACGATATTGACGACACCCTGCCACGACAAACATTGTCAGGCCAAAACAGTGTCTCCAAGGCTTATGGCACCACCGAAGACAGCCATGACAAGCCTCTCAAGATTGCACCCAATATTGACCTGAAGGAAGTAGCTCCTGCTCCCAGTCCCAAGTTGTTTACGCCAGACTCACAAGCTTCTGGCTCGTCCCAAGACACCCTGCCAGAATCAACAACAGAGGCTGATGAATTAACGGCAGAAACCATACCGCCCGCCAACAGCATCACCCTAATCGATACCGAAGTGCTGCCCGGCACCTCCACGCGAATCGGTTGGTCACCTGGCCTGCAAATTAGCGGGCTCTCTTCCCCGACCCCCGTTCTCGTGGTCAATGGCATAAAATCCGGTCCCACGCTATGCCTGGTGGGCGCCATACACGGGGACGAATTAAATGGCATCGAAATCGTTCGCCGAGTGTTGTACGACCTGGACCCCATGGAACTCTCGGGCACAGTGATCGGGGTTCCTATCGTTAACTTGCAGGGCTTCCAGCAAGGTAACCGCTATCTACCTGATCGCAGAGACCTGAACCGTCACTTCCCGGGCAAAGCGGATGGCCATGTAGCGGAACGTTTTGCCCACGCCCTGTTTTCACAGGTGATCAGACACTGCGATATGTTAGTGGATATCCACACCGGATCGTTAAGGCGTACCAACCTACCGCAATTGCGCGCCGACATGAACAACCCGGAAGTCGCCACCTTTACCCGCGGCTTTGACCGCATTGCTGTTGTTCACAGCACTGGAACCCGCGGCATGTTGCGAACCGCAGCACTGGCCGTGGGGATTACGGCAGTGACCATGGAGGCCGGTGAATCCCTCCGCATACAGCAACACCAGATAAAGGCAGGGGTAAACAGCCTGCACAGCCTGATGGAAAAGCAGGACATGATTTCCAGACTGTTCTCCTGGGGCGACCCTGAACCGGTCTATTACGACTCCTACTGGATTCGCGCGGAATATGGCGGCATCCTTGCCAGTAAAATCGTTCTGGGCGCACAGGTCATCAAGGGCCAGGTGCTGGGCGTTGTGACGGATCCCATCACCAATGCGCAATATCCCATCAAGGCAAAAGGCATTGGCCGGGTCATTGGCATGGCGGTCGATCAGGTGGTGATGTCAGGGTTTGCGGCCTACCACATCGGCACCGAAGCGGAAGTTCCTGCAGAATAAGCAACCAAGCGCCATCAACTTCAATATCTATCTACAAACGGATGAGATAGCGCCTGACCAGCCCTATAAAAATACTTTCTCTTAAATGACAAACCGCCGGCTAAAACCGGCGGTTTGAGGAGCAACTAACTGAACCTAAGATTCAGCAATACATTCAGGATCACCACTTCCGTTCTACGCCCACATACAGTGCACGGGGCTCTCCAGGGAAATAGCGATTAGCTCCAGGAAAGGCGGTGTAGTCCGCCCGCTCTGCATACTTCCTATCCAGCAGATTGGTGACTCGGACGTTGAGTTTCCAGGCGGGGTTCAAACGCCAGAAGCTGTATAGATTGAAAATATTATGACCATCGTAGCTATTCAGATTTTCCGGGTTGGTGTAGTACTCGCCCTGATGCACCCACTCCAGTTCCGTTCGGGCTCCGGGTAGAAAATTCCACCCCAACCTAGCACTACCAAAATCACGTGGTGCACCATCCACATCATTTTTATAGACATCGATACCACCGGAGAACCTGTGGTTACCGTACTCATGCTCGGCATAGCTAGCTGCCAAAGCCAGGTCCCACTGTTCGTTAAAGCGGTAACCAAGTCCCACTTCTATACCCCGGGAACGGATTTCACCATCGTCTACATTGAGGCGGGAAGAATCCTGAAAAATTTCATGACGCTTCTTCATGGCGTACAGAGCAATTTCATAGGACAGGCGATCGAACTGGCCACGGGCACCAATCTCAGCACTCAAGACCTCTTCTGACTCCAGGTGAGCCTTATCCTGGGCATTCTGCAAGCGGTAGAGCTCTGTGGCCTGGGGCGCTCGGAAACCCTGAGCCAGGTTGATATACACCTGATGATCATCTGCCAGGTCATAGATCAGACCAAATTTGGGTGACCAGCTTTCAAAACGATCAAAGCGGTCTGACGGACGACTGTAACGACAGCCGCCAAATCCGCAGGGTACGCCATCTTCGTTGGTGCGACCATCCAACATGCGGTTGTCATAATCATAGCGAACAACTTCGTAGCGCAGACCCGCCGTCATGGACAGGCGCTCGGTCATCTGCCAGCTGGTATGAATGAAAGGTGCGGCCACAATGGCATCTACTTCGTAATCGTAGTGTTTTCCTTCTGGAATAGTGGCTACCAGGAATGCACTTCCAACCGTGGGGGCATCCTGCGCCTGCTTGAGGAAAGCCTCGGTATATTCGAGATCCAGCCCCGTCACGATTTGCCAATTGTCAAAACGCTTGTGGTAAGCCGATTGCAACCCAAAGCTTTTCTGACCGTTCTCCTCAAGGGGGGTGCCAGGCAGAAAATGTTGCAGAAAATCCATATCGGTATAGCGGGCATATGGAGTGAAAGAAAGGAAGGAGCTGTCATCAAGGCGATACTTGATATGGCTGGCCCAGCGAACACTCTTGGTGTCCCGGTACGCCTCGGGGTTGGGGTTTTCATTTCTTTCACGTCTGTCCCGGTAGATTTCATCACCGACGATATAACCCGCAGTCTCCTGGTTTAAGTTGGTCATGGATAAAGTGCTCGCTACCGACACCCGTTCGCCGTCATACTCATGCCGAAGGGTCAGTTTCTGCTGGTCAAAGCCGGAGTCGTGGCGATAGCCACCGTCATGCCCCATGGAAAGATCCGCCCTCAGGCCATGATCACCCATCCTGCGCGATGCGGAGAATTTCATCCGCATATAGTCGTGGGGGCCACCCTCGATACCCAAGCGATATTCAGGCTCATCTGTCACCCGGGGACTGATCACGTTAATCACCCCGTTCATGGCATTGGCTCCCCAAAGCGCGCTGCCGGGTCCGCGGATCACTTCAATACGCTCCGCCACCTCGGTGTGACCGTCGAATAATTCATTGATATTACAGAAGCCGGATGCCCGCAAAGGAACACCGTCAACAGCTGTCAGCACACTGCCACAACCACCGGCTCCGGTCAGGATTGCTGAGCGCAATGAGGGTAGGTATTCCTGCCCATTACCCCGCGCAAAATTGGCACCAGGTACACGGACCAGGGTTTCCTGAATATGAGTATGGCTGGTGATATCTAGTGCCTGGGTATCTACCACTGCAGCACTGCCGGGTAGCATTCGCAGCTCTTGCTCATCCCGAGTCGCTGTCACCACGATGGTTTCCAGCACCATCGGTTTATCTGCCGATATTCCTTGATCACTGGCTTCTTCCGCCGAGCAAACGCCCGTAGCTGCAAGTGCAAAAACAAACAACGAAAGTTTATTTCTAGTCATTACTACTTACCCCCACTTCATATAGCTTAGTTGCCAGGTTAAATCTGCCAACGCAAACCTAACCAGGCAGTACGTGGTGCCCCCCTGCTGATAAACAGCGGATCATCATACTCATCGCCCAATACCTCATCGGGTTCCCCCAATAACCCGAAGCTGGCATATTCCCGGTCAAACAGGTTATCGACCCGGGCCGTCAGCATCAGACGCTCAGTAACCGCATAGCTGCCGGTAAAGGCGAACACAGCATAGGAAGGTATTTCCCTCATCTGATTGGACTCATCCCCCCTGACATGAACGGACGACGTCAGTTGCCCTTCCAACGCAACCTTCAATTGATCGGTCAGAGCATAGCCCAGCTCTGCCTGAATGCTGTGCCTAGGCAAGCCCGGCAGGCGATCACCTTCCTTCACTGTCAAGGCACCATCAACACCAGCGGCCGGGTGATTGGGGCTGGCAACCTGCCAGTCATCACCATA
>SBGI01000088.1 GCA_006227015.1 Gammaproteobacteria bacterium | reverse complement strand
TGTTTTGCCACGGAAATGTGGGAACGTTTTTCATTCTACGGCATGAAATATCTGCTATTGCTGTACCTCACCAAGTATCACCTGTTCAGCGATGCGATGGGGCTGGATGTGCTCGGCAGTTATGCCGCGCTGGTCTACGCCATGCCGGTGATCGGCGGATTGCTGGCAGATCGCTATCTGGGCATGCGTAAAGCCGTTATTTTCGGGGGTTGCCTTCTGGCCTTGGGTCACCTGGGCATGGCGGTTGAAGGCACAAAAGCCACCCTGGTCAATGGAGAAGTTGTCCGCGATCAGAATGCCTTGCAGGTTTTTTACTTTTCCTTGTCACTCATTATCGTCGGTGTCGGCTTTCTCAAGCCCAATATTTCCACCATTGTCGGTCGCCTCTACGGCGAGCAGGATGCCCGTCGCGACAGCGGCTACACCATTTTCTATATGGGCATTAACATCGGTGCTTTCAGCGCCACACTATTGTGTGGATATCTGGGCGAAACCCTCGGCTGGCACTATGGTTTCGGTGCAGCTGGCGTCGGAATGGTTCTCGGCCTGATAATTTTTCTCTATGGCCAACGTCATCTGCAGGGCCTTGCCGAGCCCGCCTATCCGGAGCTGTTAAAACAACCGGTACTGCCCGGCATCAATAGGGAATGGTGCATTTACTTCTGCGCACTGCTAGCACTGGTGGGACTGTGGCAACTCATTCAAACCACACAGTGGGTGGAACATTCCCTCAACGGACTGGCCATGGCCGTAGTGTTGGGGCTGGCCTGGTTTATCCTTGCCCGCTGCGACAGCGTAGAACGGGGTCGAATGTGCGTGCTGATGGTGCTGACCTTTGCCTCAGTGGTGTTCTGGGCGCTTTTCGAACAAACCGCCGCATCCATGACACTGTATGCCGACCGCGTGGTGGACCGCACCCTGTTTGGCATCAGCTTCAATGCCTCCCAGTTCGGGGCACTAAACCCGCTCTTTATCATGCTCTGTGCCCCGCTGTTTGCAGTGCTTTGGATGAAACTGGCAAAGCGCAAGCGGGAACCATCAACGCCGGTAAAATTTGCGCTCGGAATTACTCAGGCGGGACTCGGCTTTGGAGCCCTGGTTCTCGGAGCCAGTTACCCGGATGAGAGTGGTAAAGTCGCTGCACTTTGGCTGGTACTGGCCTATCTACTGCATACCACCGGTGAGCTGTGCCTGTCGCCGGTTGGTCTTTCTGCTGTCAGCAAGCTGGCAGTTCCAAGCGTAGTGGGACTGATGATGGGCACCTGGTTTCTGGCCACCGCCTATTCGGAATTTCTCGCCGTACAGATTGCCAAACTGGCCCATATGGACAGATTGCCAGGGGGAATGGTGGATACAGCCCAAGCGCTATCCGCGTACACCGGACTGTTCAATGATCTGTTATGGGTGGGGTGTGGGGCCGGCTTCCTGTTACTGCTTATCAGCCCACTGTTAAAACGGTATATGCACGGAATCTCGTAACTGATCGGTTAACTCTCGCCCTGCCCACCGCTTTCCAGCATCGCCTCTGCTTCCTGTTCAGCATCGCGGCGTTTGAACACTCCAAGCAACATGGCGACGAGATAGCACACTGCAGCCACCAGGTAACAGGTAATAATTGGCTGTGCGCCGCGAAGAAAACCCATTTCCTCAGTCCCGGTCAGCCCCTCAAAAAGGCTGACAAACCAGGCTGGCGCCAGATAACTCATATCGGGATAAGCCTTGATGGGAACAAGAATAACAGCGGCAATAAGTAGAATGAGATGATTTCGAAAATGCCTGCCGGGTAGCAGGTCTTTAAAACGTACCAGGAACATCAGCACCAGGATACAACCCAGATAATAACCGACTATCCCCCATAGATAATTTTCGTCCGAATACATGATCATCTACCTCCTAAGTAGTCCTTTACAAAAGAATGACATGCGGACTTTCTTCAACCAGCACGACTTCAACTGATTTTTAAACCCGACCAAATAGTACCATAACAAGTGTAAAAAACTACCGGTGGTTGTGGGCTGCTCTTATAAAAAAGTCCCTATTTATGATACCCAGTGAATAATTCTTTCTTCCAGATCGCTCTCTTCAACCGCTGACTCCGGGACAACCCGGCCTCGTACCGACATCTCCATGTCGTGGATGGTGTTGGGATCACCGGATACCAGATGATGCCAGATCGGTAATGACTCCCCCTCTGATAATAGCCGATAGGCACAGGTGCTCGGCAACCACTGGAAATCATCGATATCCGCAGCGGTGAGTTTCAGGCAGTCGGGAACACGGGAAAGTCGGTTTTCGTAATCTGTGCAGCGACAGGCATGCATATCCAGTAACTGGCAGGCGACATCGGTGTAGTAAACATCGCCGTTGTCTTCATCTTCGAGTTTATGGAGACAGCACTTACCGCAACCGTCACAAAGGGATTCCCACTCCTGTCGGGTCATCTCGGAAAGAGACTTTATCTCCCAGTATTTTTCCATGTAGGCAACAACCTAGAGTTTGCTGTTTTTGTTGCGCATTTCCTGAAGATACTGCTCTGGCGATGGGGGCATCTGCAGGTAATAACCCTGCTCCGCAATGGACTCCAGAACTTTGCCAACATCCGCCCTGGCCAACTTGCGATCAGCGGACAATGCCAGTGTCATAGCCAGCTCCGGCTTACCAAAGCGCTGTAGTAAGGACTCCGGGACACGCGTCAGATTTTCCTTTTTATCCACATACAGGTACATGCCCTCTTTTTTCGGGCTGCGATAAATCGTACAAAGTTGTTTAGACATGGAGTAATTTCACTAACAGGCGGGTTGAGCGGAAATGGCTTTGAGAAGATCCTCACCCACAACGTGATAACGCCAGCCACTGGCAAGCGAGGTCGGGAGTTCGGTAGGCGTGACATCACAATGGGAGCGAACCAGCTCTTCAATATCGCGTTTGCGCGCCAACATCTCCACGGGTAACTGATAGGATTCGGCTCGATCCGACACCACGGCTTTCATGGCCTTGCCAAGATCTCTGGCCTCTTTGGGTAGCGGCGAATCGAGGGGCTGCAAATGCTCGTCCGGCTTGCAGCCTTCTGCCGTTTTCACCATACCCAGCAGCAGCTCACCATAACGACGAATAATGCCGGGGTGCATGCCCTCGATTTCTGCCAATACAGCCTTGTTCTGGGGCTTTCTGGACGCAACCTCTAAAAGTGTTCGGTCTGGAACAACCCGGTTGCGCGGCCGGTTACGCGAACGGGCCTCTTTCTCGCGCCAATAGCAAAGCTGCTGCAAAATCAGTAATTCTTCGGGAGACAAGCGCCAGGCACCCTTTACCTTGCGGTAATAATCGCTGCCGTCATCTCTGTTGCTGGCCCGGGTAACAAGGTCCTGCATTTCTTCCGCCACCCAGTTCGTTCTGTCCAGGCGATCAAGATCAGCCAGCAACTGGTGGTAAACCGGCAACAGGTGATAGACATCCGAGGCTGCGTAACCCAGTTGCGCCTCGGTTAAGGGACGCTGCAACCAGTCTGAGCGGGTTTCACCTTTGGGCACGTGAATGTCCAGCATATCAGAAACCAAAGCCGCATAACCTCGGGAAAAACCGTATCCGGCTAACGCCGCCGCAATCTGTGTATCAAATAGAGGCAGCGGCAGGGATCCCATCACATGCTGCAGGACCTCAAGATCTTCCGAGCAGGAATGAAATACCTTGGTAATGGCTTCATTGGTGAACACCTCCGCCAGAGGCTGTAAATTTTCAACGCCAAGGGGGTCAATCAACCAGCAGTGGCTGCCATCGTAGATCTGAATTAACCCGAGAATCGGATAAAACGTGTCTGTCCGCATAAACTCGGTGTCAACCGCCAGAGCATCACAGCTCTCCAAGGCATTGACACAATCCCTGAGTGATTGCGAGTCGGCCACTAATATCGGGTGTGCTACCTGTTCCGTCATGAAAACCTCATTGGGTAAGCTGATCCAGAAACACCATCACAGCTGTTTACGGCTTGAAAACGCGTGAGCCAAGGTACCGCCATCCACATACTCCAGCTCTCCGCCCATGGGCACCCCGTGGGCAATACGGCTGACAATCACATTTAATTGACGCGCCCGCTCACTGATGTAGTGGGCGGTGGTTTCCCCCTCCACAGTTAAATTGGTGGCAAGTATCAGTTCGTTGACCTCCTCTTCCACCAACCTGTTCATCAGCTGGTCAACACCTATGGCTTCCGGGCCGATACCATCAATCGGTGACAGGTGGCCCAACAGCACAAAATAGCGTCCCCGGTAGGTATTGCTCTGCTCAATGGCGAACAAATCTGCCGGGGTCTCGACGACACACAACTGCAGGCTATCACGGCGGGGATTGGCACATATCTCACAAAATTCACTTTCTGTCAGTGTCCGGCACATCTGACAGCGGCCCACATGCTCCACCGCCTGATCCAGCGCCTGCACCAGACGGGTCGCACCGTTGCGATCCCGCTCAAGCAGTTGTAACGCCATGCGTTGCGCAGACTTTGGCCCGACACCGGGCAGGCATCGCAATGCGTCAATCAGTTCATCAATCAGGGGGCTGTACACAGGATGTGATACCTACACTCAAAAGGGCATTTGAAAACCGGGGGGCATCTGCATGCCGCCAGTCAGCTTTTCCATCTGCTGACGTTGCTCTTCCTCAACCTTGCGCACCGCGTCGTTAACCGCTGCGGCCAGCAGGTCTTCCAGGAACTCCTTATCCTCTGACAGCACACCTGGATCAATGCTGACCTTGCGCACATCGTGGCGGCCATTCATCACCACTTTCACCATCCCGGCCCCAGATTCACCAGTGACTTCGGCCTTGGCTGCCTCAGCCTGCAGCTTCTGCATTTTTTCCTGCATCTGCTGAGCCTGCTTCATTAAATCGTTAATATTCATAATATTACCTTCAATACCTAATCTAAAGGTTTAATAGTATTTTCCAGCAGCACCCCATTGAACATATCGGTAATACGGCGCACGTGGGGATCCTGTTTCAAGCTGTCTACCGCATTCTGCTGACGCTCCTGCCGTAACCGCTCCAGGTATGCCTGAGGTGTTTCGGAACTGACAACACCTACTTCTATGACAACAGAAACCGGCACATTGAAGTAATCTTCCAGCGTCTCTGCCAGACGTTGCTGATGACCCTCTTCATAGAGGCTCGCGTGATCGATATCTAGTACAAAATGCAGTTCTGCGCCGGAGACTTCAACCAGTGTCAGGTTCGCCGCCGTATTCTGCAGCAGGCCGCCCACATGAAGTGCCTGGTAAACTTCCAGCCAATTCTCTGGCTTGACCTCCGCCAAAGACAATGACTGCGCTGTAACCGCCTCCCCTTCTGGATTGTGGACACTACTACCGCTTGATTCAGAAGCTCCCGACACATCCTCTGGCATATCAACTTTATCTGTGACAGAGGGTGTAGCATGCGCTGCATGGGAGAATGCTTGCAGCGTTTCCGTTGAAACCAGCGATTGTTCGTAGTGATCGCGCTCGGAACCGGCAATTGACTCATAGTATTCCAGCGAGGCATCAGATTCATGATCCGAGGAGGATGCGGCTAACACGGGTTCTGGCTCTTCAGCGGTAACCTCAGGCACCAGTTCATAATTGATCGGCTGTGGGACACTAACAGCTGATGCTTCTTGTTCGGCTGAAGCCTCTGCCAACAGAGAACTTTCAAGACCTACTGGAGGATTCTCTG
>SBGI01000254.1 GCA_006227015.1 Gammaproteobacteria bacterium | reverse complement strand
CACCTGCTCTTGTAGCTGATTTACACGAATTACGGGCATATTTCTGCTAAAAACCACATGGATCAAATAACCGCCAAAATCCTGCTGTTCAATAAACCCTATGGTGTGCTGAGCCAATTTACAGACCTCGATGGCCACCATGGTTTGGCTGGCTTCATCAAAGACAAAAACGTCTATCCTGCAGGCCGTCTCGACCATGACTCAGAGGGACTGTTACTACTGACAGATAGCGGCCCACTCCAGGCCAGGATCAGCGACCCCAAGCATAAAATGACGAAAACCTATATAGCCCAACTGGAGGGTGATATTACAGAAGAGGCGTTGGCGCACCTGCGTTTTGGCGTAAATCTTAAGGATGGGCCTACGACGCGTGCGCAGGTCAAACGTATCCCTGAGCCTGATATCTGGACTAGGTTTCCACCTATCAGGGAACGGAAGAATCAACCCACCTGCTGGATTGAGCTGAAAATTACCGAGGGCCGAAACCGCCAGGTCAGGCGTATGACTGCTGCCGTTGGCTACCCAACATTGCGTTTGGTCAGGGCAGCCATCGGCCCATGGTCACTGGGCAATCTCCAGCCTGGCGAGTGGAGAGAGGAAGCCGTGAATCTTCCTGCCAGAAAACCCCCACCCGTCAGAACCTGGAAGAAAAAACCTAATGCCTGACCGCATCCATTTAACCGTAGCCACAGTAGTGAAGCGCGGCGAAAAGTTTTTACTGGTCAGAGAGATCAGTAATGATGAAAGCGTGTTGAATCAGCCCGCGGGGCATGTTGAGCCGGGAGAAACGCCGTTGGAAGCGGCCATCAGGGAGACTCTGGAAGAAACCGCCTGGCAAATAAACCCCACTGCCCTGATCAGCTTTACCACTTATACTTCTCCCGATAATGGCATTACCTATTACCGACTGGCGATAGCTGCCGATGCGGTAGAATTCGACCCGCAGGCCAAACTGGATAGTGACATTGAAGAAGCCCTTTGGCTGAATTATGAAGAAATACTACAAAATGAGCACAGCTTGCGTAGTCCGATGGTGATTCAGGCAATCAATGACTATCTCAATGGTCCCCTTTATCCATTGGATATACTGAAAACTCCCCGGTAGAATCCGCCCCCCTATGAATACATCTCAAACAGTCATTGTCGGTATGTCTGGCGGCGTCGACTCCTCCGTTACTGCCCTGCTATTGCAGCAGCAGGGTTATCAGGTGCAGGGGCTGTTTATGAAAAACTGGGATGAGGACGATGGCACAGAGTATTGCACGGCCCGACAGGATCTGGCCGATGCCCAGCTGGTCGCCGACAAACTGGGTATCCCGCTGCACACGGCCAATTTTGCCGCCGAATACTGGGATAATGTGTTCGAGTACTTTCTCGCTGAGTATCGTGCCGGGCGCACACCCAACCCGGACATTCTCTGTAACCGGGAAATCAAGTTCAAAGTATTCCTCGAGTATGCCCAAATCCTCGGCGCGGACTACATAGCCACCGGTCACTATGTGCGACGCCTGGAGCGAGATGGTCACACCTATCTCCTAAAGGGGCTGGATAACAACAAGGACCAGAGTTACTTCTTGCACGCTGTCAGCGAGGCAGCTTTCCACAAGTCTTTATTCCCCATTGGGGAAATGGAAAAACCTCAGGTGAGAGCCATTGCCGAGGAACACGGCCTGGCTACCGCTAAAAAGAAGGACTCCACGGGTATCTGTTTTATCGGTGAACGTCGCTTCAAGGACTTTCTGGAACAGTACCTGCCCGCCCAACCGGGCGATATTGAGACGCCCGAAGGCAAGGTCATCGGCCAACATCATGGGCTGATGTACCATACTCTGGGTCAAAGGCAGGGCCTGGGTATTGGCGGCAGACAGGATGCAACGGATGCCCCCTGGTATGTTGTGGGCAAAGACCTGGTGCGCAATGTTCTTATCGCTGCCCAGGGGAGTGACCACCCTCTCCTGTTCACGAATCGTCTGCTGGCTCAGGACCTTCACTGGATTAATGGCAACCCGGCCACTAACGAGCTTCGCTGTCAGGCAAAAACCCGCTACCGCCAACCAGATCAGCCCTGCATGGTTAGCCTTTCGGCAGCCGGTGTCGGGGTCTGTTTTGACTCTCCACAGCGAGCCGTGACGCCCGGCCAGTCGGTGGTGTTTTATGACGGTGAAATTTGCCTGGGCGGAGGCATTATCGAACAGGCCTGGCAGGAGGCAACCTGATGTTATTCAGCAAACCCGATCGTGACCAGGTTATTGCTCTCGCAGGGGTGTTCCAGGCCTGCCAGCTTGTTGAAACCCTGGCAAAAACAGGCTCAGTCCCCTCAGACCGCTTCAGCGTCTGTATTGATAGTCTGTTTCAGCAGAACCCGGAAAACACAGAAGCTGTATTTGGCAATTTGTCCAACTTGCAGTTGGGTATTGAATCCATGCAAGAACTGATCACCCTACAGTCCCGCAATCACCAGCCGGATACTCTTCGCTATGTCGTCGGGGTGATCTACCTCGCCAACAAGTTGCGCGGCAAGAAAACCATGCTCAATGTTATTGGCGAACGTTTACAACAGGCGGAAAGACAGGCCGAACATTTTGGCACTTCCAGTCACAGCAATGTCATAGCCAACCTGGCGCAGGTCTACCAGGACACCATCAGTACCTTCCGCTATCGCATTCAGGTCAATGGTTACGCAGGTTATCTGCAACAGGAAAATATTGCCCAGCGTGTGCGCTGCCTGCTTTTTGCAGCTATTAGGGCGGCGGTGCTCTGGCACCAACTGGGCGGGCGACGACGGCACCTGATTTTTAACCGCCAGCAACTATTGCAACAATTAAGGCTTCTCCAGCAGGAAAGTAGTGAGCCCCGCCATTAAGCTCGCAATTTTTACCTGAAAAACCAATGCTATTCGGTTAAAATTCGCGCCTTTCTTCGCCACATTCAAGTTGCCTCCAATGAATCTATCCAGCCTGACTGCAATTTCCCCTATAGACGGCCGCTATGGCAGTAAAACCTCCACCTTGCGCGCAGCGTTCAGCGAGTTCGGCCTGATCAAGTATCGCGTGATGGTGGAAGTACGCTGGCTGCAACAGCTGGCATCCCACCCGGAGATCGTTGAAATCCCAACCCTCTCTGCAGCCGCCAACAAAAAGCTGGACGAACTGGTGTCAGCTTTTGACGAACAGCAGGCATCGCGTATCAAGGAAATTGAAAGAACCACCAACCACGATGTTAAAGCGGTGGAATATTTTATTAAGGAATATATTGCCGATGTACCGGAGCTCAACGCCGTAAGTGAGTTCGTCCACTTTGCTTGCACCTCGGAAGATATCAACAACCTATCACACGCACTGATGCTGAAAGAAGGTCGTGACCAAGCGTTGCTGCCGGAAGTGCGGGAAATCGCACGTCAGATTTCAGCCCTGGCGCACCAGTTTGCCGATGTGCCTATGCTGTCACGCACCCACGGACAAACGGCCTCCCCCACCACTGTCGGCAAGGAAATGGCCAACGTGGCCTATCGTCTCAACCGTCAAATCGAGCAGATCGCCGAGGTAGAGCTACTGGGTAAAATCAATGGCGCTGTAGGCAACTACAATGCTCACCTGTCCGCTTATCCGGAAATTGACTGGGCTGCCAACGCAGAGACCTTTATTAACGGTTTAGGTCTCAGCTGGAACCCCTACACCACCCAGATCGAACCCCATGACTATATTGCCGAACTGTTTGATGCCATAGCTCGCCTCAACACCATACTCATCGATTTCAACCGGGATATCTGGGGCTACATTTCCCTGGGCTATTTCAAGCAGAAAACCATTGCCGGAGAAGTGGGCTCCTCAACAATGCCCCACAAAGTTAACCCCATCGATTTCGAAAATTCCGAGGGCAACCTGGGTATCGCCAACGCTGTATTCAGCCACCTGGCCCAGAAACTGCCAATCTCCCGCTGGCAGCGGGATCTCACAGATTCTACCGTGCTGCGCAATATGGGTGTCGGTTTCGGCTATAGCACCATTGCCTACCAGTCCACCCTCAAGGGTATTGGCAAACTGGAACTCAACCAGCAACGTCTGGCAGAGGACCTGAACAATGCCTGGGAAGTCCTCGCCGAACCGGTGCAGACTGTTATGCGTCGCTACAACATTCCTGAGCCCTATGAAAAACTCAAGGCATTGACTCGGGGTCAGGCCATCACAAAAGAAACCATTCAGGCATTTATTGAAACACTGGAAATTCCTGAGCCAGCCAAAGCCGAATTGCGTCAACTGACACCAGCGTCCTACATTGGCAATGCCATTGCGCAGGCAAAAGCACTCTGAGCGAGCCGCGCCCCAGCATGTCAGCACCAATACTCGGAAACCTGTCAGCAGAAGACTTTCTTCGTGAGTACTGGCAGAAGAAACCCTTACTGGTGCGCGATGCGCTGCCTGGTTTCCAGTCACCCATCAGCCCAGATGAATTGGCGGGCTTGGCACTGGAAGAAGACGTTGAATCACGCATTGTGGTTGAGGCCGGAACATCGCCCTGGGAATTGATGTGTGGCCCTTTTACAGAAAAACAGTTTGAGCAACTGCCAGAGAGTCACTGGACCTTGCTGGTGCAGGCGGTTGATCTCTGGGTGCCGGAAGTGGCCACTCTGCTTGAGCATTTTCATTTCCTGCCGCCCTGGCGTCTGGATGACATTATGGTCAGCTATGCTCCCGTTGGCGGTAGCGTTGGACCCCATTTCGACTTTTACGATGTCTTCCTGATACAGGCCCAAGGTCAGCGTCACTGGCAAGTCGGTCAGATCTGTGATCAGCATACGTCGATACTCAGCGAGACATCTCTGCGCATTCTGAACGAGTTCACCAAGACCGATGAGTGGGTGCTCAACCCCGGGGATATGCTCTACCTACCTCCCCAAATTGCCCACTACGGTATCGCTGAAAATGACTGTCTCACCTATTCCGTCGGTTTTCGAGCGCCTACCCTGGCGGAAATTCTTGGTGATCTGGCGACCGAGTTGATGGCTCAGGGCGACTCCACCTATTACAGGGACCCACCCCTGAAACCCGAGATGGTGGGCGAACAGATAGACCCGCTGTTTATCGAACAAATCCAGGGGATGCTAACCAACTTGGCAGGTGATAAAGCCTTGCTGACAGACTGGTTTGCCCGATACATGACCTCACCCAAATACCCGGATCTTGCCGGCGAGCTGGATGAAGAGCGCTGCGCTACCGTCAACGGCAAGCAATATATCAATGGTCAACCATCAGACTAATTTGTTTAGTCGGCTGCCACAGCCCCTCCGCCCGGCCACCTACTATCTGTCACACCATATTGCCTGCCACTATCCTGAGAAATGGCCTGCACCTTGCCCAACACCCTGGGAGTATCGTTGAGGGAGTGCCCCATGTTCTTTAAGAGCTTGAGCGTATCGATACTGATTCCCTGCTCATACTGGAGTCTGTCTGGCCACCATTGATGGTGAATGCGGGGAGCCGCCGTTGCTTCGGCGATATTCATACCGAAATCAATCACATTCAGGATATTCTGCAAAACTACAGTAATGATCGTACTTCCACCCGGGCTTCCGGTAGCCAGTATCGGCACGCCATCCTTGAGAACAATCGTCGGTGTCATGGAAGACAGCGGGCGCTTGCCTGCGTGAACAGCATTGGCCTCACCACCCAGCAAACCATAGGCATTGGGAACGCCTGGCTTGGCAGAAAAATCATCCATTTCGTTATTGAGCAAAAA
>SBGI01000093.1 GCA_006227015.1 Gammaproteobacteria bacterium | reverse complement strand
CGCTGATAGTTTTCCGGGTCACCGCCAATGGCCTCCATCAGGTGCCAGGCAATGGCCTCCCCTTCTCTATCAAGGTCCGTCGCGAGATATATGTGGTCGGCGTTTTTTGCGAGCTTTTTGAGTTCAGCGACAACTTTTTCCTTGCCGGGCAGAATTTCGTAGCGGGCTTTCCAGTCATTTTCCGGGTCAATCCCCATCCGTGACACCAGCTGCTCTTTGGCCTTGCGGGCACGATGGACTTCCTTTTCCTCAGGAGACATTTTTCGCGTCGCAGCAGCGGCTTTGGCTCGCTCTTTTGGATCCACAGCCTTGCCGTTGCCACCGGTCGGCAAGTCGCGAATATGCCCTACGCTGGACTTCACGATAAAGTCGTTGCCAAGATACTTGTTGATCGTTTTAGCCTTGGCAGGAGACTCTACGATAACGAGTGATTTACCCATGAAACTCTTAAAATCTCGCTGAATTTGATTGAGCGTACCCGCCAAGTTCGCGGCAAGGACAACTTTCTGAGGGGGCGAATATACATGCGCGGGCAGTAGGTCGGTCAAGGAAATTCTTCAATTTATTCCTTTTCGCGTTTTCTAGCGCCGGGGCGAATTACGTTCATCAGGGTCGATAATTGCTCTCCCATGATGGCGATATCCGCCACCTCGCCGCGCTCCTGCCAATAGATAGACAGCCCGGCGGCACTGGCTTCCAGCCCTTTTACCCCTGTCGGCAATTTGCCAATCACGTTGCCAATGACATCGTTAATGGCGGGGTTTGCTTCGCGGCCCAACCACTGCCAGCCAGTCCATGGCGAGGGATCGCCCCGTCTTGTCTCGTAGACCAGCAACCATTTTTCCATTCGCGGCAGGGGCTCCTGTGGTGTTTTACCACGCCATGGCAGTGTATAGCTGACATATTCAAGGTGCCCTTCACCTTCTCTGGCGTCCGGGGGGTTCACCAGCCTGATATGGAAACCTTCCCGTGCCGCAGCCTGGCGCATGGCAGAAATCAGCTTTTGCCGGGGAGTCTGTCGCAACCACAGCATCGGGGATACAATGATGGCCATGACCAGCACTATTAACAAATAGGTCATTGTCTGCTACAACTTTTATAACTATGTTGATTATGTGGCAATTGGAGTCGCCTTATGTCTGCTTACAAACATGTCCTGGTCGGCTTGGATCTGCAGCCAGAATCACAGCAAGTTGTTGACCGCGTCAAGTCCCTGTTTTCGGGAAATGCTACCCAGCTCTCGCTAATCCATGTCCAGGAACCTCTGTCTTTCGCCTACGGTGGCGATATTCCAATGGACCTGACCGAAGTGCAAACACAGCTGGAAGAACAGGCCAAGGAGCGACTTGCCGCGTTGGGTTTGGAGCTGGGCGTGCCCACAGAGCGTCAGCACGTCATTATCGGGCAGCCTTCCCATGAAATGCACCACTTTGCCGAAGAGAATAATATCGACCTGATTGTCGTTGGCAGTCACGGCCGTCATGGCCTCAGTTTGATTCTCGGCTCAACGGCCACGGGGGTTTTACACGGTTCACAATGTGATGTCCTCGCCGTCAGGGTCTGAAAACAGACTCTGGCCCACCCTGTTCAAACTTCACTGATCTGATCTAACATACGCGAACGCTCACCCTTCACCATACTTGAATGGATCCCCAAAACCCCATGGATTGTCGCTCAGGCAAAAAGGCCTTATCGCTGTTTATCACGCTTTTGTTTTGCCTTGTCAGCGATGTCAGCATCGCGAAAACAACCACTCTGGAGGAGCAACGGGCTCTCTTTCGAGCGGGTAAAATAGCCATCGCCAAACATGATGAGCGGGAGACCCGCAGAATCATTGCCAATATCGGAGATTATCCGCTTAAACCGTATCTGGAATATTTGTGGCTAAGTGACCGCCTGCGTCAGGCCAGGCCGAGCGAAGTTGATGACTTTCTATCTCGACATGAGGGCAGCTCCCTGGCCAGGCGCTTGCGCTATCGCTGGCTGGAAACCTTGCGCTCCGGAAATAGGCCAGAAGCATTCCTTAAATATTACCAACCGGAATCTGCGACCACAGCACAACAATGTTATTACCAGCTGACCCGCATCCGTCGAGATGGAGGCGATGACGCTATTACCGATGCCATACAGCTGTGGAACGTCGGCAAATCCCAGCCAAAGGGCTGTGACCGGCTGTTCGAGCTGTTGATCAAAAACAATCAGATAACCGAAGAAATTGCCTGGCAACGCTACACATCTGCTGTACTGAACCACCAGTACCAGCTTGCCCGCTACCTGCAACGTTTCTTTATTTCCGACAAGTTTCAACAGCTGGCTCGCAGTTTTTACCAGGTGGACAGAGACCCCAAAACCATTGGCAACTATCAACTATTTCAACACCAGGGCAAATCCCTGGATGATGAAGAAATACACGGCATTATCATCCACGGCCTCACCCACCTGGCCCGCCAGGATGCCACTGTCGCCCTTAAGCACTGGAACCGTTACCAGCAGATTCACCCGTTTACTGACAAACAGAAAACCCAGGTCATCAGCGACCTGGTGAAAGGCCTGTATGCTCAGGACCATGAAAAAGTCGCCGACAGTTACCTGCTGGAAAAGCTTGGTCTTGTGGAACCGGAATTACTGGAATGGCGCGCCAGAAAGGCCATGCGTGAATCCGACTGGCAACAACTCCACGACTGGATTACCCGAATGCCGGAATCTCTCAAGGAAGAAGATCGCTGGCTGTACTGGCGTGCCCGCAGCAGTGAACTCAGCCAGGGTAATACCCCCTCAACAAGCAACGAATCTGCCTATCAGGTGCTATCCCGTGGTCGCAGTTTTTACGGTTTCATGGCCAGTGAATGGCTTGGCACCGATTACGAGATGGCCTTTCGTCAATCGTCGGTAACTGCTGAAGAAATAGAAACATTAAGCCAGCTACCCGGCCTACAGCGAACCCGGGAATTAATTTTCCACGAGGACTACATTTCTGCGCGCCGCGAGTGGTATCACACGAGCCGCAACTTCAACCAACAGCAGTGGATTACCGCCGCGCATATTGCCAGCCGTTGGCAGTGGCACAACGGCGCTATCACCAGTCTCATCAACGCCGGCTTTTGGGATGACATCAACCTTCGTTTCCCGCTGGCATTCAGAGATGTGTTTTACAACCATGCCAAGGCCACCGACGTGCCGGTTCACCTGTTATTTGCCGTTGCCAGGCAGGAAAGTGCCCTTGCTCAGGATGCGCAGTCACCAGCTGGCGCCAAGGGCCTGATGCAACTGATGCCCGCAACCGCCAAGCAGACGGCCCGGAAAAACAGTATTCGCTACCGCGGCAGTCGCGATCTTTTTGAGCCCGAAATCAATATCACGCTGGGCAGTCGCTACTATCGCGAAATGCTCGACCGTTTTGACAACAACCGTATTCTTGCCACCGCCGCCTACAATGCTGGCCCTCACCGGGTGACGCGCTGGCTGGAAGACACCCAGGGCAAACTGCCTTTTGACGCATGGATTGAAACCATCCCGTTCCGGGAAACACGCAACTACGTGCAAAACGTGCTGGCCTTTTCCATGGTCTACGCCCACCACCTGGATAGTGATGAACGGATTTTGTCCTCCCAGGAAAAGCAACGCCAGCTATGACAGAGCTTCTGGTCAGCCCTGATCCCCTGGTCGATATCGGGGTCAACCTGAGCAACACTGCATTCAGTGATCAACTACCAAATATTTTGCAGCGAGCACAGCAGGCCAACGTTCGCCAACTCGTGATCACTGGCACCTCCGTGCGGGAAAGTGAACAGGCCGTGGCCATTTGTGGGGAGTTGGCAAACGATTTCCCGGACATGCTCTACAGCACCTGTGGTGTCCACCCCCACGATGCAAAATCGTTCACTGCCAATACAATTCCCGATCTTAAAACCATCGCTCGGGCACCACAGGTGGTCGCCATTGGCGAAACCGGGCTGGACTTTAACCGCAACTACTCTTCCCCCAGCGACCAGGAGAGCGCTTTTGAAGCGCAACTGGAGCTGGCTGCCGAGTTGGGACTACCCCTGTTCATGCATGAAAGGGATGCCCATCAGCGGCAGTTTGAGATACTCAGGCAATTCCGAGATCACATCTGTGACGGGGTCATTCACTGTTTTACCGGGGACAGAACGGCGCTTTTCAACTATCTGGACCTGGATTTACATATCGGGATTACCGGCTGGGTCTGTGACGAGCGCCGAGGTCTGCCGTTACAAAGCCTGGTGGCCAGTATTCCCGATCAACGCCTGCTTCTGGAAACCGATGCGCCCTACCTGCTTCCCCGCAATATGGATCAAAAACCGAAAGCCCGGCGCAATGAACCCGCTTTTCTGCCCTGGGTGTTACAAATGGTCGCCCTTTGCAAAGGTCAGTCTGAAGAGCAGGTCGCGCGCCAGACCAGCCACAATGCCCGCAGATTTTTCCGTTTACCACAAAAGTGATGGCGGCCAACATCTGCGGCCATCCAAGTAGCAGCAAACTCTATCCCTGCTAAACTATGGCCCAGAAATTACGGGGGCTTCTATGAAACAGGCTTTTCTGCTGATACTTGCCATGCTGGCATCAAGTTCCGGCTGGTGTGGCGGTGATAGATTCACGTTGCTGCAACAGGAAGCAGAAAAGATTGCCCAGGAGTTTGTTGGCACCCTCAAGCCCCAATTACTGAATGCAATGCAACAGGGTGGGCCTGAAGAAGCGGTGAAAATCTGCGCCAAGGTTGCGCCACAAATCTCAATGCAACTGAGTAGCGATAGTGGCTGGCAGGTCAAGAGAGTCAGCCTGAGAGCCAGAAATACATCAACCGCAATTCCCGATAGTTGGGAAAAAACGGTACTTGAGGAGTTTGATCAACGCCACGCCAGTGGAGAGACCGCAGATGTACTCTCAGCAACAATTCAGACAGACAACGAATTTCGCTACATGAAAGCACAGGGTGTTGGACCGCTTTGCCTGACATGCCACGGCGACGCCGTGGCAGACAACGTAAAGCAGGTCCTAAAAACCTATTATCCCGATGATCGGGCAACCGGTTATCGACTCGGCGAAATACGTGGTGCCATTAGCCTCACCCGCCCCCTGTAATCGCCAAACATCGACCCCTCACCGACCTTGATTAAGTCCTGACCTAAGCCATCCCGGAAATGAACTCACCCATGCGCGACCAGCTTTTAAGCCAATGGCAACATGACCACGAATTTCACCATACCAATCGCAGGGGCGAACAACGCACTCGCTACGTGCTGATTCTGACAGCCATCACCATGGTGGCGGAAATCACTGCGGGCACCGTATTTGGTTCCATGGCCCTGTTGGCCGATGGCTGGCATATGGGCACGCATGTTGCCGCATTCATGATCACCATCTTCGCCTATCGTTACGCCCGCAAACACAACAACAACCCCGCCTACAGTTTTGGCACGGGAAAAGTGGGTGTATTGGGAGGTTTTGCCAGTGCCGTAGCACTGGCCACTGTCGCGTTGATGATGCTGATTGAATCGCTACAGCGGCTCGTCACTCCCCAGGCGATCCAGTTTAATGCGGCCATCAGCGTGGCTGCCCTTGGCCTGTTCATCAACCTGTTAAGTGCTGTTATTCTCAAGGATCATCACGGTCATGACCATGCCCATGGAACGAGCTCAGATCACGACCACCACGCACATCATCACGATCACAACCTCTACGCTGCCTACATGCATGTACTGGCCGACGCACTGACCTCAGTGTTGGCCATCGC